>JAUIJJ010000295.1 GCA_030431385.1 bacterium
TGTCGCAGGCAGCGTACCTCACGTGCACCTTGTCGTCGGCGAGCAGACCGACGACTCGAGAGACGCGATCGGCTCCCGCCGCCCCGTAGGCCGCGAGGACCATCACGGCAACCCGACGGCGGTTCGGATCGCCGCTGTCGAGTTCCTCCTCGATCGCCGGCAGGTCCGTCGCGGGTGGCGGCTGCATGTTCGACAAGGCCATCGCTGCGCCGGAGAACGTCGCGATCTGGCTCATTTGACCCCGCACGCGCGCATCCCGCTGAATCATGGGGTGAGGCGGCGAGGCCGCATCCACCCTGTCGACGTCGATCTCTTCCAGCACCTCGGCCGGCCGCGAGGCCGGAGCCAGCGTGAGGTCGAGCAGAGTTACATCATCGCTGACGACCTGGACCATCTCGGTCGTTGTCGCATACCCGAACGCAGAGATCTCGAGGGTGACCTGGCGCGACGGAACGCCGACGAGGACATAGTGCCCACGTTCGTTGGTCTGAGTCGCCAGCTCGCTGTCCTGGATGGACACCGACGCTCCGATCACCGGCTGGCCGCTCTCCGCATCTGTCACCGTACCCACAATGGAGCCGGTCACAACGGGGGCCCTGCGATCTGCCGGGGCGGGGCTATCGTCCGCGCGGAGGGTTGGGGCGAGGAGGACCGCGACGAGGAGCGTCAGCCCAAGAGCGAGGGCAGGGCGGAACGAAAGGCGGCGCATAGAACCGGGGGCGAGAGGGCAGAGTCAGGCAGCGAGGAGTCCGTGCGAAAGGGTGCCGCCGGAAGACCCGCTGCATTCACGAGATTGACGTCTGGGTTACCCTCCCAAGCATAGCGAACTCGAATTGCATCTCCCGAAGCATCGACGGCCGGCAGCACCACCACCTGCCCATCGATAGATCCATCGACGTAGACAAACTCACCGCGACCCCGGTCGACCGCGAATCCACGCACCGGCTTACCGTCCGTGGTCGTGAGCCCCACGTCGTTCTCGAACTGCAAACGCAGACACCCGCCATCTGCACGACAGCCCGCGAACACAGGTCCGGAGGCAACTATATCCTTGTCGTAGACATTGCGTGCGGCCAGGAGCGCTAGCCGACGACCCACTTTTCCCTTTTCGGGGGGATGCAGGTCGTGACCGTCGGCCGTATCAATAGTTACCGCGAGATAGGCATTACGAGTCTTTTGGACAGCAGTTTCCTGGGCATCCCGAAGCCATGTGAATGGCGCACCCTCGAGGAGGTAGGCATAGTTTGGGAGTTGAACGACAAAGAAAGGAAGGTCTGCATCGCAAAACGTCTTTCGCCAATCGCGGATGAGTCCGGGGAGCAAACGAGCATACTGCGTCGGGCGCGCCGCATTCGATTCACCCTGATACCAGAGGACACCGCGAAGCCTCGTCTGTTCCTGAGGAGCGATCATCGCGTTATAAAAAGCTGACGGCGCGAACCCGAATAATGACTCGCGGAGCCCCTCTCCGGCAAACTCGCACGCCAGTGTTTCTTCGCTGATCCAGCCTTCGATCTCCGAACCACCATAGGAGCAATCAATGAGCCCAATGCGGACCTCGTTTAGCTCCGCAATCTGACGAAGGTGTGTGGCGAAGGCAATCCCCACAGCAGAAAAGTCTCTCACGGAGGTAGCGTCCGCGACGCGCCACTCCGCATTCAACTTAGAAGTGGGTTCAGCGGCCGATCCCTTCGGCGCGAGCAGCAATCGTAATCGCTGATCTGCTCCTTCAACAGCGCGAGCTGCCGGATCCCGAGAAGACCTTCCAACACTCCACTCCATGTTTGATTGACCGGAGCACAGCCATACATCGCCCACCCACACATCCTGCAGCGTTACTGACTCACCCTCCGAACGCGCCAGCAATTCGAACGGCCCGCCTGCCGGCATCGCGGGGAGTTCAACCTCCCACGCACCGGTTCCGCTAGCACGGACCTGCCACTCATGACCGGCGAACGCGACATGAACTCGCGCCACCGCAGCACTGCGCCCCTCAAGCAACAATGGCGCGTCGCGCTGGAGAACCATGTGACTGGAAAAGGTGGAGCGAATGGTGAGCAACGGCGCCTCGCCTTGAATGGAAATGCCGTAATAATTATTAGGAACAGGCTCGCGCGCAAGCCGTTCTCCGCTGGCAAGAGCCAGACGTCACAGAGCGACAACTTCCGGTGGGGGAGAACTACAAGAACTGCTGCGCGAGCCGGAGCCTCTCGAGTGCCTGATCCGCCCCGCCGCCCTCATGGTTGTTGAACGGATACACCCGAATGTCCTTCTCGGCACCAATCTCGTTGTAAGCAGCAAACACGGTACTCGGTGGGCAAATCGTGTCCATCAGCGCAGCAGAGAATAAGCTGCGACATGTTACTCGCTTGGCAAAATGGACACCATCGAAGTAAGAGAGCGTCTCGTAGACCTCCGCGACGCGACCCCTCTGCGACTTCAGATAAAGCGCGATTTCAGAGTAGGGGAGAGTATCGACAATCGTGATGGCTCGGCTAAAATTGCATAAGAAAGGAACGTCTGCCATTAGGAGCTTAACCTGACCCGCGCACAGCGCGGCCGCACCAATCGCGAGCCCGCCGCCTTGGCTGATTCCCGCTACCGCGATCCGATCAGCATCCACATGCGAGTGGAGTCGGGCGCACTTAACCGCCATTGCCGCGTCCGTGAAGAGTCGGCGATAGTAGTAGTCCTCCTTCCTCTCGATCCCACGCGTCATGACACCCGCGAACTGAGGTGGAAGCGGCCCCTTGTCTGGCGTCTGGCCGATACTGCTCGACGCACCCTGACCCCGAGAGTCCATCACAAAGTAGCAAAACCCGGCCGCGACCACATCGAGGTGCTCCAAAGGAAGCCCTCTCCCGCCGCCATAGCCAATGTAGCGAATCACAGTGGGAAGCTCCTCCGTATTGCCCGCAGGCTCCAGAAACCACCCCTTGATTGCCTGACCGCTATAGCCAGAGAACGTGACATCATACACATCGACCAGCTTTAAGCCTGAGTCTGTAACCTTCTCAAACACCGGCGGCTTCGACAGTCGCTGAGCATCTGCAAGAGTCTCTTCCCAGAACGAGCCAAAGTCGGACGGTTCCTCATCCGGCGTTCGATACACTTCGAGTTTTTCCAATGGCATGTCGAACCAAGCCATAGCGACGTATCCTCAAGACGAGATGTGTTTCTAGTCCGGCCACCGAGCCACCAAACGGGAAGTCACACGATAGCCACCGACGACAGAATCACCAGCTAAAACCAGCCAGAGATAATGTGGCAAGCCCAGCCGCAACACCCGAAAGCAAAGCCTCAACCACAGTCCCCTCTGACAATACAACCACCCGCAAACGCGAGCCGTTACTAAGAGAATGAAGCATAGCAAACAGAAATCGCGCCCCGGCGGGGCGCGTAAGTCGTGGGTTTTCAGAAACTTGAATGGAGCGGGACACCGGGTTCGAACCGGCGACCTCCACCTTGGCAATCGGCTCAGGGCCTTCCCGCCATTTCCCTACAATGCTCAAAAATCGTGGCTTACGCTTTTTATTTGGCCTATGGTTTCCCGCGTTTTCACCCCATTTCCCGGCCTCCGTGGGGCATATGTGGGGCACGGATTTCACGGGCTTATCCCTCAAACGTCTCGACATCACTTTTACAGGGATTTGGGATTACGCCGGTTGCGGATACGGAGATCAGGCAGTTCTGGCACTCAGTTCTAAAGAGCAAGATCGCGACTCGACGCGATTTCTACCAACGTCGAGATGACCGCCCCAAAGGGATAGGTTCGATTCAATAGTGATAACGTGGTCGCAGGTGCTCGGGATCGGTACTGAAGTCTGAACGATGATTTCCCGGAGCCAAACCTAGCAGGAGATGCGGCATGAAATCAGATGAGCCTCTGAAACTCCTGTTGACTAATGTTGCGTCCACGGCGATTGGTCTTGTGGCCTTTAGGTAAATACCAATCGGGATACTGTGAAATGATAGGTCTGAGCAAAGTGATATTGGCGGCATTGTTGGCGGTCTTGCCAATGACTGTCTGCAGTCAATCGGAGTTGGATCGACCATTCAATTCAGAGGACTTGGGGCCTGCGGCATCTGCCCGCCCCTACCTTGAAACTTCCCACGCCGTTGATCGCTTCGAAGGTTGGAGGACGTTGGTATTGGCCGAGCTGGCAAAAGGGGAGCTCGCTGATCCTGCGGTTCTCTTCGCTTTGGCAAGCGAAGGCGCATACTACAACGTCTATGAAAGGGACCTCGCCGATGAAGTCATGGCTGCGATGTCCGACACCAAGCTGGCAGCCGCGTTTCTTCTGGGTCTGGACGAACCGGCGGGTTCGAGCGAGTATCAGTCGAAGGGGCTGTTGGCGATCGCTGAGGAAATCCTGAGTCGGCAGGGATTGGAAGATCATCATTCGCAGGCAAGCCTCACTCGCGCCGATATGCTGTTCCTGACCGAGCGAGATCTGAGCGTGGTGGTGGACGCCTACCTAGAGAGTGAACACCCCTCGGCAACCCCTTCAGCACGCGTGATTCAAAAAAACCTCACAACGGCCAACGATCTGGGAGAGGCGGACCGACTGATCCAACTCGCGACCGAGTACGGGCGCACTGGGAGAGCGTTCTTGGCTCAGGGGCTCCTCATCGATCACGTCAATAGCGAGGGGATGGAGACATTCCTGCCAGATTCAAACGGGGGGAGCATTCGCCCGCTCGCTGGCTTGGCTCGGTCCGCGTTGGCACTTAAACAGATATCGATCATGCAGGATATCAGGTTCCGCGTTCAACAAATGGACGGCTTGGAACCGATCGTGAGGTCGGAACTGCTCTATCTTGCTGCAGAGTTGGACTATGCCAACATGCGTCTCGATGACGCCGAGGTGTCATTCCAGGAAATCCTAACGCTGGACGATGCCTCGATTTACGCTGCTAAATCATCGCTTCGATTGGCTCACATTAGCGACCAGCGGCACGACTACTTAACTTCGGCGGTGTATTACTTGGAAACTGCAGAGGCTTTTAGCCTGTATCCGGAAGTTTCAGCCGAGGGATACGCGGGACTCAATGCGCTGATCGATGGCGAAATGATCGATACCGATGACCTTGCTGACGCGTTGAGCAAGAAAAGAGATCAGGTAGCAGAAGTCACAGGAGATGTGGAGGGAAGAAAGTGAAGAATATCGCGAGAATACTATCCATTCTGCTACTCGTATCGGCCCCC
>JAUIJJ010000296.1 GCA_030431385.1 bacterium
CGACAAGCCGCAGGTTGGAATGTGGTGGAATGTGTTTCACACTCTCGGGAGGGTCGGCGTGATCTGGTTCGTCGCGCCCTACGGGGCGCTCACGACCATCGCTGCCATGTCCGTTTTCAGTTTTGTGATGTGGATTGTGTGGGTCCACCTGCTCGCGTGGTTACTCGGCGCGGGTTACGGCAGGTTCTACGGTACGGTCTTGAAATTCGCGCCACTGTGGGTGCTGCTCGCCGGCGCTTTCACGGGCTGCCTGATGATGACTCAGGGAAACTTGATTTGGGGGCCGGTTCTCAGCATCGTTCCCGGCCTGATCTACATCGCGATCGTGCTGCGATTCTATCCCAATGAAGCAGAGATGGCGTGGAAGTTGGCGGGGCGGGGATAGCCACCGCCCTTGCCTTTGATCGGTGTATGTCAGACTTTCGGCTGCGTGGGCAGGAACTCCAAAACAATTTCAACGCGGCGGTTTTTCTGGCGACCGGCCGCTTCGGAGTTCTTCTCCATCGGGTCGAACCACGAGCGGGATTGGGCCACCATGTTTCCGGCGTTGATGCCCTTCTTGGTCGCGAGATTTCTAACGACTTCCGTCGCCCGCGCCGCGCCCAGCTCCCAATTGTCCGGATACGGCATGTTGCGAACAGGGACGTTATCCGTATGACCCTCAACCACAATGTAGGTCGGCGTGGTGTTGCGAATCACTTCCTCGACACCCTTAATGGATTTGAGGCCAGTGTCCGAGATCAGTGTTGTTCCCGAGTCAAAGAGCGAATCGCTAAAGAGCACGAGCCTCACGCGCCCGCCATCCTGAATGACGGTTGCTTGACCGGCTGCGATCGAAGCAGCGAGCGCGTTGCGGGCGAAATCCGCTGCCGAAAGGGCCGCTGCCGCGTCGCCGATGGGAGCCGACGCAAGGCTCTCTTGAAGTGTGGAGACCTCGCCTTGAATCGACTCGAGTTTGTCTCGGGTATTTTGCAGCTCCGTCTCCGCCGCTCGCAGTTTGTCCTGATACATGCGCGCCGCTGACCCGTGGGTTTCCGCCTGTTTGCTGGTTTCTTCCAGCCGCGAAGCGAGGTCCATCCGCTCGCTGCGTGTCTCCTCGAGCGACGAGCTCATCTCGTCGATGAGTGATGTATTCTTGTCGAGGTGAGTAAGCGCGACTTCCAGATCCGACTCCAGCTCCTGACGTACCTGCTGGTGTTCGAGCAGTTCGACTTCAACGGAAGCCAGAGCATCACGCGTCTTGTCCAGCTCGGCTTGGAGCGCGGCTTCATGCTGAAGCGCGTCTTCCATTCGCTGGGCGAATTCTCGGGCCTGCGAGTCGGTGCTCGTCGACAGACTCAGCCTCGCGGCGTCGAGCTTGGCGCGAGCGGACTCGAGCTGTTCCTGCATCGAACGCAGCTCATTCTGCAAACGGATGACTTCCTGGTGAGCGCGTTCTCTCTCGCGGGTTTCGGCAAGGAGCATCTCCTCCAGCGCCGTACGGTCTTGCTGGAGTTGGTGGATTCGCTGCTGGAGCATCTCGTTCTTCGTCTTCAACTCGCGAATCTCCACAGTGAAGCAACCACTAAGAAAAAATGGAGCGATGAGGACGGCAGGGAGGACTTTGCGGGATGTGAGACTTCTGAAATTTCGTAGCATCGGGAACGGTTACTCTCTTCTGGGGGATGCGTCATTCGCCGTAGAACGGCGCCAGCTAACCCTTTCCAACCAGTGGAGCAGGAAGAAGATCAAGGCAATTGCGAACGCAAGGACAAGTCCGTGTTGCCAATCGAGTAACCGGAGAGGAATCGCGGCCAACCCGACCGTCAGCGCGGCCACCCAAATGAAAACGACCGCCTCGCTCTGCGACATGCCAAGCGCGACCAATCGATGCGAAAGGTGGCTAGTATCGCCGACCATGAACGGCCGATTCTCTCGCCAACGAATCCACAGGACGCTGACCGTATCGAAGAGAGGAACGCCCAACACGATGAGCGGCATGAGCACCGGCAGACGCGACGGACCACCCTCGTAGTACGTCGTCAGAATCGTCAGCGTCCCGAGTAAAAACCCGATGTGGGTGCTGCCTCCATCACCGAGGAAGATTGACGCCTTGGGGAAGTTGTACATCCAAAACCCAAGCACCGCGCCGCCGAACATCGCGAAGATCAACGTCAAGTACCACTCCCCTGCCAGAGCCGCGATAACGGTCATCACGAAACAAATCACCACGGCCACGCCGCTGGTGAGTCCGTTCATGTTGTCCAGAAAATTGAAGCTATTCGTTAACAGAACGAGCCAGAACATGGTCAGCGGAATCGCGAGCATCGGTGGCAGGAACATCTTCAGCATCGTGCCCGACGCGATAATCGGGACGCAGGCGGCGATCTGAATCACTAGCCGCAGTTTGGCCGGCAGGTTAAACCGGTCGTCCGCGATTCCGAGGACAAAGATGATCGTGCAGCCCGCGAATATCCCAAGCAGCTGCGGGAGGCGCAGCGTGACATTTCCCGCCAACGCGCGGATGTTCTCCGGTAGGAACGTCGTCTGTGGAACGAGGTAGGCGGCGAGTAGGAAGTCGATCCAGAGACAGCCCCAAAACGCTGCGAAAATTGCAATGCCTCCGCTGCGTGGAGTCGGCTGGGTATGCAACTTCCGATCAAGGTTCGGCACGTCATTGAGGCCGAGCCTACGGCCATAGCTTCTGGCCATGGGAGTCAACACCATGCCAATCAGGTAGCATTGCACGAAACCGGCGAGTGCGAGCGCCAAGAAGACGATCATGCGATCCGGAATTCCGATCCCAATGGTCTACTCCGAGGGAAGCGACTAATAGTTCCGGGTCTCCTCGGAAAAATCGATGCGGAGCGTTCCGCTGATGCGCGAGAGCACTTCGAAGCGCCGCGACTGCATCGTCGATGTGCGAGTGATGATGTACTCGCCGGGCTCGAGCGTCGCTTCTGGCTGACGGTAGCTGATTTCGTGGACGCGCTTTCGCGCGCGATTTCCCGGTTGAGCGATAAGCAAGAAGTGTTCGTCCGGCTGGAACGCCTCTTCAGCGCCGCCCTGAATGTCGAATGCGATTGGAACCAGCACGCGACAGGAGAGGCTGATCGATACGTCCTTCCCGGCGGGAACAGTCAGCAGGCGGGCGTTGGCCTCGTCAGTAACAAGCCAAAGCCGCGCTCGACCAGCGGGAACGTAGGGGAATTCGTATCGCCCTTCGAAATCGGTCACCGTGCGGCGCGTCTGAATGTCGCCGCCGGTTCCCTCGCCCCCGCTGATACCAGTCGTGAGGCGGAGCTCCGCGCCAGCGCAGGCAGTGCCGTCCTCTGCATTGACGTAGCCTGAAATCGTCCCGGTGCCGTTTAGCCCGATCTTGACGTCATGATCTCCCGCGCCCGCGACCGATGACCCGAGAGCGAGTCCCGTCTCTCGATTGCGCGCGACGAGTAGGTACTTCTTCCCCGGAAGCAGATGATCGATCTCGAACCCACCGCTCCCCGCGATGACCGATGCGAGCTGAAGTGCCTCGCTTGCGGCCTTGCTTCCTTCCAGGTCGAACATTGAATTGTCTGGATCGAGGGCAACGACTTCGGTAGTCCGCCATCCGCCTTCTGGAGAGCCGCCGATGAGCTGGCCGCGAACGACCCCGAGTTCCGTCAGCTCGAGCGTGACCTCGACCTCTGCCTGATCTGGGGTGACGGAGATGCGACCTTCCGCATACGACTCTCCACCGTCCTGATTCCCTTCGGCCGTTACCAGATACTCGCCGGGGCGCACGTTCGCGAATTGAAAGTTACCTTCCTCATCAGCGGTCGTCCTGTCCGCTGGAAGGGAGGGGGCGTGCAGCGGAATCAGTCGCACCTGAGCCCCGGGCGCGCGCTTCGCGACGCCGGATACCGTAGCAAGCGGCGAGAGCTCGATTTCGAGAGGTGAGGAGCGCTCTACGCCGGTATCGACGTTCTTCTCGATCGTACCGTTGAATTTCGGATGTGAGACAACGATGTCGTACTCCGCAGGATAGGTTCGGGTAAAAGTAAACTCCCCCTCGGCTCCCGTGGTCGCCGCCTGCTTTTCCTCATTTGGCAGCAGTGGATGAAGCTGCACGGTCGCGCCTTCGATCGGCCTGCCTTCCGAGGATTTCACGTAACCTGTAAATTCAATCGCGCGCGTTAGCTGAAACTCGACGCGATAGCTGCGCAGTGAATCGATGTCGCGCTTGGCAATCACGACAGGCGAGCCTGCGTAGAGCCACTCTTGTGGAATCGATTCGGCGTCGAGCCCTGCCGTAATCTGATCGGCGAAGAGGAACCGCGCCGAGATCGTGCCGTCGGTGCCGCTGGAGAGGGTTTGCTTCTTCGGTTCTGTCGCCTTCGCGAGAAGTGACCGATTCGTGTGGGTGACGTTGACTGTAATTCCCTGCACCGGATGGCGCGACGTATCCAGTACAACGCCGCGCAATTCAAACGGGCGGGGCGCAGGCAGCGAAACCTCTACCGAATCGCCAACCGCGCCCGCCGCGACTTCCACGGCGATGTCCTGCGGTTGGTTATCGAAAGTCATTCCGATGAGGTACTTCTTGCCGGGTTGGAGTTGAACTGAGAACCGGCTCGCCTGAACGGGAACGAGCTTTAGATTGCCGGTTTCTTGAGCTGCCCTCACGGTTCCACGAACCGGTGCGCCTGTGCTCTCCGCGACCCAAACCCCAACGCCTCCTAGCGGCGATGAATCGAACCAATGGATGCGTCCCTCGACCGTGAACGCTGTTGAAGACTTCGGCGCGGCAACGGCTGGAGCGACGGTCGGGTCCGGCTCAACTGCTGCCGCTGTCGGCTCCGGCGTGGGCGCGGCCGTTGGCGCAGCGGTTGGTGCTGGCGTCGGGTCCGCTTCCGGCACGGCGTCGGTTTGCTGTGGGGTCGTCGTCGGCAATGAAGGCGCGCTCGCGACGTCTCTTCCTTCGGTCGTGCTGTCGCCAGCGGAACCGAACATCTGCCACGCGACCGCCAAAGCGACGGCGACGGCGATGAGTCCTGCGATAAGCGGAATTGCGGACGATCTTTTTTGAGCAGGCAAACGAGGCCCTCCCGATAAGGCTGCCCCCATCATCCAATCCCACGCCGTCGATGCAATGGAGAATGGTGGCTCATACCTCCCTTGCGCCAAAGTCGCTATCGTCGTCTCTCACACTCGGAGGCTGTTCATGAAGATCGTTGTCGGAGCC
>JAUIJJ010000297.1 GCA_030431385.1 bacterium
GATGCGTAGACCTCGAGTTCGGGCAGTGTCTTGAGTCCACCCCAGATGTAGGCCAACGACCCCCACCAGGACTTTGTTGAGCCGTCGAGGTTTTCTGACAGGACGGCGCTGAAGCCGCTCGCGGAAGAATTGAGGAAGTAGTAGTCGCCGTTGGGGGAAGTGATCTTACCGAGGTCGGCTTCGATGGTGTGTCCCTTCATGGCGAGGGCGACGGCTTGATCGAGCTCGATCGGTACATTGAGCGTACGGCAGAGATCATTTCCGGTGCCCATGGGAATGATGCCGAATTCGATTCCGCCGAATTGCGGGGCGATTCCGTTGAGGACTTCGTTGATTGTTCCGTCGCCGCCTGCGACGAGTAGCCGGTGGCAGCCTTTCTCGATGGCCTCGCGTGCGAGCCGCGCGGCGTCGCCTTCGTTTTCCGCGACCAGGAAGAAGGCGCGATCAAAGTGGAGTACGGCTTCTTGAAGTTCTTGGCGACGGTCTTCTGACCCGGCGTAGGGATTTAGGATGAGGCTTGTTTTCATAGGTAGACCCTTCCACGGCTTGTGAACGATTGGAGCAACTTTCCTGCCTCGGAAATGTTATTCCTCGCGGATGCCGCAGAAGGCTTCGTTTTCCCATTTGAAATTGAGGTGGCCGACTTCGTGTGACCAAATGTGTCCGGTGGCGGTGGAGATGAACTCGTCTTTGCGGTCGAATTCTTTGCGGAAGCCCATCATGCGCAGGTGCTTCGCGCCAAGGCGCCGGGCGGCGCGTTCGACGACGTTGAGCTCTGATTCGTCGGGGACTTCGCTGGCGATGGTGCGCTTCCATGTCTTTTCGTCGACGGCGAACTCTTTGGCGATCTTGTGGCGTTCGAATGCGCCTTCAAACTCGATGAGTTCCTGGCGCCAGATCGTGTAGAGCTCGGCGAACTTGTCGTCTTCTTCGCGCCACTTGAGGGCTGTCATCGCGTGAACGACGGCGAGGGTCATCATGGTGACGTTTTCATAGACGGCGCGGTTGTCGATGTTCTCGAAGGCGAAGGCGGTGGAGTTGAGCCCACGGTGTGCGAGGAAAATGGCGTGAGCGGCGCAGCCGAGTGTGGCGCAGTCCTCTTCCAGTAGGTCCAGTTCGTCCTCGTCTTGATCGGGGGCGTCTTTGAGCAGAATCGCGCGGCACATTTCGTCGAGTTGAATGTCGGCCTCGCTGCACACGTGGTGGATGTAGTGTTCCTTCCAAGCGACACGGGACATGGCGACCAGGAAATCTTCGATGTTGCGCATGACGACGGGGACGCGGCGTACGGGGATGATCTCGCGCATGAGGCCGAGCATCCCGCCCATGAATGTTTTGGGCTCGCCGACGATGGCGCGGTGGACGCGCTGGAGCGAGGCGAGGAGAGCGGGCTTCCAACACTGGCTTCCCTTGCGGCTCTTGCGGGTGCCGTCGGGAAGGGCCTGCTCGTATGGACGCTCGGGGGCGAGGCGCTTGCGCGAGACAAATCCGCCAGACTCTTCGATAAAGCCGGTGAAGCGCGCGATGCTCCCGGGTAGATCGGACCACGCGTTCCAGACTGTATTGTCCTGAAGGGTGGTGCGGCGGGGTTCGTCGTCGGCCATGCCGTAGTGCTTGAGGAGCTTCCTGCGGACGAACTTGTCGGGGCCGCTGGGCTGGTACTTCAGTTCGGTGAGCTTGACGATCTTTTGCTCGAAATTTTTGCAGGTCTTGAAGGTCGAGAGAAGCGTGGAAAGTGGCTCGAAGTGCGACCATAGGTGATCGATCTGCCGATCGCGGAGGACGGCGTCGACTTTGGCGATGGTGCGATCGAGTTGCTTTTTGGTGGACGGGTGCCCGTCGATCATCCAATCGGTAAAGGTGCGTTCCTTGTACATGATGGTGACGATGTCGCGCGTGGTCGGCGCGGGGCGCATGGTGTTCCAGCGCTTCATGAGAAGGTCCTGCTCGCGTTCCTTGCTCTGCTCGGTGTCGAGGAGGAGTATGAGATGCCATGCTGGGATTTTTTCCGCCTCGCAGCGTTTGACGAATTCTTGGTGGAGTATCTGCAGGACGCGGGCGCTGTATGCACCCTCTGGTAGCCAGAAAGGCATCATGAAGTACTTCTCGCCATGATACCGGGCGACGGTGCGGTTGTACTTTCTGAGGAGCGGCCAGTAGAAATCCATGCCCATGCGCAGCAGGAGGCGGATTTCGAAGTCGTGTTGGTAGAGAGGTAGCAGCGTGTGAAAGGGTGTGGTGGCGATGGGTGTTATGAATCCCTTTTCGACAAGCTCCATGAGCCGACTATAGACGTTGTCTGCGGTGTCGTAGTCCGCGTCGATGACGCGGGAGATCGTATCGGGATCGAGGCCCAGACCCATGAAACTGATGGGGCCTTTCTCGCCGAACATCACGCCGGATGCGACTTCGATCTCACTTGAGATGCGGTTGAGGTCGGTCGCGAGGTACTTGATGAATTTGATCTCAAGATCGACGGGGTTGATGCCGGTAAGAGTCTTCTGATTAAACTGGCAAGTGAGGGGAGAGATGCGGTCTTCGAACTCGGGAGGCGCGGAGAGCATCTCAATGACTTCATCGGGATCTTCTTCTTCGAGATCGAGGGGCAGGGCGCGATCCATGTCGATGCGCGTGCCGATGGGCCATGAGTACTCGACCTGTACCGGATGGAGCCGGTTGGCGGTGAGTTCCTCGGTTTTTTTCGCCGCTTTGCGTGGCTGCGGCTTTTCCTTGGCCTGTGTTGGTGGCACTTCCTTACCTCATGGTTGGAAATTCACACGCCCGAGTGATGATGATGGGGACGGATAGCGATTCAAGCTGAGTGAAGAAGAGCCGACAAAGCGTCCGGCATGCAACAAAAATTCCTTGGCCGATGGATGAGCCCGATGAGGGGGCGGGAGGCGTCGGTGAGGGGGTGCGTGGTATCCTCAAGAGACTCAGTCTGTCACACACTTGTGATGTGGTTGTCGCGCCTGTGTCGCCGGGTGTTTTTTCTTCTCGTCATAGGGCGAATCGCGGGGGTTTTCCGAGTAAAAAAAGAACGGGGAGCACAGTGATGTGCTCCCCGCCGGTTTGCGTGTTTGCGATGGGTTAGAGCTTGTCGACGAGTTCCTGAACACCGGCAGCACTCTGGTGAAGTTCTGCGCGCTCTTCGTTGGTGAGGGAAACCTCGATGACTTTCTCGACGCCGTTGCGGCCGAGGATGCAGGGCACGCCGACGAAGATGCCGCTGATTCCGTACTCGCCTTCGAGATAGCAGGCGCAGGGAAGGATGCGGCGCTTGTCTTTAAGGATGGCCTCGGCCATCTGGACACCGGCGGATGATGGGGCGTAGAATGCGGAGCCGGTCTTGAGCAAGCCAACGATCTCGCCGCCGCCCTTGCGGGTGCGCTCGACGATGGAGTCGAGGCGATCTTTGGGGATGAGTTGGGTGATGGGGATGCCGCTGATGGAGGTGTAGCTGACGAGCGGCACCATGGCGTCGCCGTGGCCGCCGAGGACGAGTGCCTGAATGTCCTCGATGGAGGAGTTGAGCTCCATTCCGAGGAACGTGCGGTAGCGTGCGGTATCGAGGATACCGGCCATTCCGACGACGCGGTTCTTTGGGAAGCCGCTGGCGCGCATGGCTACGGAGCACATGGCGTCGAGCGGGTTGCTGATGACGATGATGATGGCATCGGGGCTTTTGGCTGCGGACTTGGAGGCGCACTCGTGGACGATCTTCGCGTTGGTGGCGAGGAGATCGTCGCGGCTCATGCCTGGCTTACGAGGAAGGCCGGCGGTGATGATAATGATGTCGGAACCGGCTGTGTCGTCGTAGTTGTTGGTACCAGTGACGACGGAATCGAATCCCTCGATGGGGCCTGCCTGAGAGAGGTCGAGTGTCTTGCCCTGGGGCATGCCCTCGAGAATATCGACAAGCACAACGTCGCCGAGCTCTTTTGAGGCTGCCCAGTGGGCTGCCGTGGCGCCGATGTTACCGCCGCCGATGATGGTAATCTTGGGTCGCTTGCCCATCGAAAAAGACTCCTGAGGTAAGTATGTATGACAAGGCTGCGGGTGAGTGGGACATGGCCGCAGCTTGCCTCACGACAAGGCGAGGTTCCAAGTGACCGATTGGACCGGCGGGGGGGCAAGGGGTTGCATTGATTAGATTGGGCGGCGAAGCAGAAAGAGCGGGTTACTCGTCGGCTACGCCGTATATCTCGTCGAGTGTCCGAGGGGGAACTTCGGTTCCCAACTCGTCGACGGCGAGTCGCCAGCCTTCTTGGATGACGGGGTCGAGGGCTTCGAAGGACTCCGCTTTGGCGACCATGGCGAGGAGCTCTTCGAGAAGGAGTCGGCGCTCTTCAGGATCAGCGTCGATGGCGAGCTTCGTGAGGGCTCGACCATAGAACCCGTGGAGCTTGGCACTCGAAAGGAATTCTGGAGTATCGTAGAGAAGGCGGTATGTGATGGACTTACGAATGTTTTCCAGTTCGAGGGCGTACTGTTCAGTCCGTTCGAGGGGCTGCACTGTTTGAACGTAAAAACGAGCCATCCAGAGGCTATCGTCTTTGTAGAATTCCTCTGCCAATTCTTCTTTTGCCAGAATGTATTCAACAACCAGATCTCCGTTGCCGAGAAACGACGAGATCATGGCCTTACACCTGTAGTACTCGGACCATCGGGCGGGGGCTTCGGAGATGTCTGCGGGGAGCATGAGTTTCATCTCATCGGTGACGGCATCAGCTTCTTCGTATCTCCCTAACATGACTAGGTCTTTGATCTTGTTGAGTGTCATCGGGTACAGCTCTGGATGATGGGGGCTTCCATACATTTGGCTCGTGAATTCGATGACGGAGTTTCGTACTTCCAGTGCGCGTTCGAGCTCTCCCAATCCGCCGTACGCGGCAGCGAGTGAGTTGAGCGTGACTATTTCGAGTTCGCTCCCGGGAGGAAGTTGCTCGCGGGACTTCACTAGCGCATCTTCGAGGAGGGCGAGTGCTTCCTCGTAGCGCTCGGCCATTGTGTATCCTGCCCCGAGGTTTGCTTCCGCGATGATCACTGTGAGCGAATCTGGTCCGTGGAGCCGCCTGTCGATTTCAAGTGATTTCGAGAGGTATTCGAGAGTCAGCTCCGTGTCGCCGAGGTCGTTATAGACTGCCCCCAGATTCGTGTAGAGGCTCGACTTTAGGGAGTCG
>JAUIJJ010000298.1 GCA_030431385.1 bacterium
AGTAGCTTGCAGACGGGGTACTTTCCCATCCATTGGGACCGCATCGAGCGCAGCGATGCTCCCCCACTGCGCCCCGGCGAAAGGCTCCTGCTTGCGCTCGATGTCGCCGACACCTCCAGCGAGTCCGAAGCGGATTACAGTTTCACAATAGGCCCCTATGACGCCGACAGATTCGCATGGCCACAGCCACTCAGCCCCGTCTTGGAATTCGATACAAAGTCGCTCGAAGTCGCCGACGCGATGACGACCGGAACAATCCGCATCGGCCCTGAAGGCACGGCCGTCGACGGCGGCAGGGCTGTCCGCCAAGAGCAGTTCCACTTCGCGCCGGAATCCGCCCCGAGCAGGACAGTCACGCTCGTCGCGCGAATCGGAGAGTCGAAGCTGGCTGCGCTGCCAGAGACGCTCAACGTCGCGCTCACCTCCAACACGACGGGCTATACGGCATATCGCGAGATGAAGCCGCGCGCAGGTGAGCCGACCTTTACTGCCGACTTGTCGACGGCCTTCGATGAATCGGGCGGCACGGCCTGGACAATCACGATCAGTTCCACCCAACTCGATGCTGGGTGGGCGTCCTATCATTACTGGCTAATCGAGAAGTAGTGAATCTGCAGAACGTGACATCTACAAGTAGACATCTTTTCCCTTCCGCCCCTCGGCTGCCGGTGGCACCTTCCGCGCCGGTACTTTCTGGGAGTTCGTTATGCGTGCTATAGTAACCGGCGCCGCCGGGTTCGTTGGCTCCTCGCTGAGCGAAGCGGTTCTCGACCGTGGCGGCAGCGTCGTCGGCGTCGACTGCTTCACTGATTACTACGCCCGAGCCATCAAAGAGCGAAATCTCGGAAGACTTCGCGACGAGAGCCGATTCCGGCTCGTAGAGGACAACATCCTCAACGTCGATTGGGCGCCGCTTCTGGCTGAAACCGATGTCGTCTTCCACCAGGCTGCGCAGGCTGGCGTACGCGCCAGTTGGGGCGCTGAGTTCCGGAACTACACCGACTGGAACGTGCTCGGTACTCAACGTCTGCTTGAGGCGATAAAGGCCCTTCCCGTAGCTGATCGCCCCCGAGTCGTCTACGCGTCCAGCTCCTCGGTCTACGGGGAACGCACCAACTTTCCGTTCTTCGAATCCGACCGCCCGGCTCCGATTTCCCCCTACGGCGTCACAAAACTCGCGGCGGAGCACCTGGCCGTCCTCTACGCTCACAATTTCGGAGTCGAGACTGTTTCGCTCCGATACTTCACAGTTTATGGCCCGCGCCAGCGCCCCGACATGGCCTTTCACAAGTTCCTCCGCGCGATCATTCAAGGGGAGGAGCTACCGATTTACGGCGACGGATTGCAAACGCGCGACTTTACCTACGTTTCAGACGCGATATCGGCGAACTTCGCAGCAGCCGAAAACGGCAGACCTGGAGGGGTTTACAACATCGGCGGCGGGAGTCAGGTCACCGTGAATCACACGCTGGAAGTGCTCGCGAAAGTCTCGAATCGCCCGGTGAAGATCAACCGTATGGAAAAGCAGCACGGCGACGTGACCCATACGGCAGCCGCCACAACGCTCGCGAACGAGGAACTGGCCTGGAAACCGCAAGTCAGCTTGGAAGAGGGCCTTTCGCGCGAGTTACCGTACGTTGAGGAACTGATCGCCGCAGGGCTCTAAAGCGACTCTTCACGTTGACGTGCATCCCGTGTCGCCTGAGAGTCGAATCACTGTGAGGCGAAAAGACGCCTCCCGAAGAGGTGCGAAGTGATGTCCACATTAGCTTTTATCCAAAACATTGGCCCGACGGGAATTGTGATCCTGTTCTTGGCAGTCCTCTTAATCTTCGGACCCAAGAGCCTCCCGGCTTTGGGGCGGTCCATGGGAAGGGCGCTGCGAGAATTCCGCGACGCCACCAACAAGCTATCTAGCTCGCTCGACGACTCAGATGAGGATGCCGATGAGAAGTCCTCGAGCCGTGAAGTCCTCGAAGACGAACAGCCAGCTCCCGCCCAGACCTCACGGGCAGAAACCGCCACCGCCAAAAGCGACGGGTGAATCCTACCGGTGAATCGGCTCTGTGGCGGTTCTTAAACAATCCGACAATGACCTAACCCTCATGGAGCACCTTGAGGAACTGCGGGAACGGCTAATCAAGTCGTTGGTGATACTCGCGTTCTTCACGTTGTTGTCCTTCTTCTTTACCCAATACGTGCTGGACCTGATCAACCAGCCGGTCTTCGCCTCGAACACAATCGCCGAACAGACTGAAAGCCCGCTACTCGATCTGACAATGGATGCCGAGGGTCGTCTCTCAGTCGCCTCGCCGGAACTCTTGGATAGCCTCGCGCCCGATGCAGAAATCCGAATCACCGATGGAGAAGGCAAGGAGCTCTACCAATGGTCCTCCAAGCGGCGAATCGGCCTCCAATACATTCGCCCGCTAGACCCGATTCTACTGCACTTCAAGGCTTCGTTGGTCATCGGCCTGGTCCTCTCGCTGCCATTCCTGCTGATTCAGACTTGGAACTTCGTCGCGCCGGGGCTTCTCCCCGAGGAGCGCAGGTTCGCGATTCCGACCATCGTCAGCGGTTGCCTCCTGTTCCCAATTGGAGCGTCCTTCGCGTGGTTCATGCTCTCCTTCATGCTGAGCTTCGCCGCGCGCTTCACTCCCGACCAAGCGATCATCTTTCCCGATGCGCGCGCATGGCTGAGCTTTGCGTTGACCATGATGTTAGCGTTTGGTCTCGTCTTTGAATTGCCATTGATGGTTGTTCTCGCCACGCGAATTGGGCTGATTTCTGTCGACGCGTTGGTTCAGAAGCGTAAGTACATCTTTGTCACGATATTGCTGGTCGCTGGGATCATTACACCCCCCGATGGGATAACCATGTTGATGGTCACTGCCCCCGTGTACTTGCTCTTTGAGCTATCACTCGTCGTGAGTAGAGCGCTTGAACGGGCCGCAGCCAAGCGTCAGACTAAATCCCCAGAACCGCCGGAGGTCCGCGATCACAAATGACAGCCCGCGATCGCGTCACAATCCTGGCTCTGGAACGAGACCCCAGCCCATTCCTCGAATTCTACGACGCCGCTTCACTGCGGGGAGAAGTTCACTTCTATCCGACGCTCGAAGGGCTCCTCGCTGACGAACCCAAGTTTGAGGATGCAATCTTCCTGCTGGATGTGGAAGCGCTTCAAGCCTCGCCGTCAGCGCAAGTCGCCCAACTCGTCGAACTCCGCTCCCAGCACCCAATGGGCCTTGTCACGACCATGGAGATCGAAGAATACCTCCTCGATATTCGGCGCTGGGGCATCCTCCAATCCGCCATCAAGGTCGCGCCGATCATCGCGGAAGAGGTGACTCACTTCATCGAATGCGTGAAAAACCCCGCCAACGCCATCGGCCTCTATCGCTACCTCAACCAGACGGTTCAGATGTACAATGTCGCTATCGAGACGATCGAGGAAAAGAACCTCTCGGTCGAGCGCGTGATTAACCACTTCGCCACTGCCGGCTTCGAGATTCACGAGCTCTATGATGTGCGCTTGATTCTGGAAGAGACGCTCAATAACGCGATT
The DNA here is from genome assembly GCA_030431385.1 of bacterium. Lineage (GTDB taxonomy): Bacteria > Sumerlaeota > Sumerlaeia > SLMS01 > SLMS01 > JAUIJJ01. Next base: position 3,569 of record JAUIJJ010000298.1, read on the forward strand.
TTCCACGCCTTCCAGCTCCCCAACGGGGATGAGAAGTACGGCATCGGGAGCTTCAAGAAACTCGACGAAGGCGAAAAGGTCCGCATCGAATACGGCAGCAGCACGCGTATGGCAGGATTTACCGTGACCGATAACTCCGGAAGTCTGAAGCTTCGCACGATCATCAACAAGCTGGAGCGCCAGTTCAATCGCGACGGCCTGTTCGACGAGAGCGGGCGCGGCCTCTACCTGTCGCGAATGATGTCCACCGCCTTCATCATCAATCTGGAGCCTCAGAAACGTACGCAGGTGATCGCGCTTTTCGATGAAAGACGCCGCACCGACCGTCCCAAGCCGCTCATGATAAACAATATCGGCGAAGACAGCTTTGAAGAGTGGCGCCTCGATCCCGATATGGATTGATCCACACACGTCCTGCGTCGTTAATGCCTGCTTCCAGTGAGCGCAAGCAACTCAGGCCGGTGGAACTTGCTCGGTAAACTCCTCTTCCCCACAATTCAGGAACTCCTTCGCGACCGCGACTTCACGCCGCTGAAGGAACTCATGGACCCGCTTCCCAGCGCGGACATCGCAGATATTCTGGAAAACCTCCATGACGACCACATCGCCGTCGTGTTTCGGCTCCTTTCCCGGGAAAAGGCAATTGAGGTATTCGAACACCTCGACCTCGATGAGCAGGAAATCCTGCTGCGCTCGTTGAGGCGCGAAGATGTCCAGCACCTGATCGAAGAGATGAGTGTCGACGACCGCACGACGCTACTGGAGGAGGTGCCTGATGAAGTCACGCGACAGCTCATTCAGCTCCTTCCGCCGGAAGAGCGCGCCGTTGCCACCAAGCTGCTCAACTTCCCGGAATTCAGCGTTGGCCGTCTCGTCACGCCAGATTACGTCGCCCTCGGCATCAACAACACCGTCGGCCAAGCGCTCGAAAAGATTCGCAAGACAGCCATGGACAAGGAGACGATCTACGTCTGCTACGTCCTTGATAAAGGAAGATCACTCAAGGGTGTAGTGACGCTGCGGAACCTCGTCATCAGCCCGCTGGATCGACCGCTGGAAGAAATCACAAACCTGAACCCGGTCACCGTGAGCGTTGACATGGAGGCTGAGGAGGCGGTCGACGTCTTGCGCCACTACGACCTCATGGCGCTTCCGGTGCTCGACCGAGACGGTAAGATGCTGGGGATCGTCACCTTCGACGATCTCATGGACGTTGCCGAGGAAGAGCACCGCGAAGACATGGATCGCCTCGCGGCGGTCGTTCCCGGCGAGGAGGATTTCTTTGATGAGAAAATCCGCAAGACTGTGCTCAGGCGCGTGCCATGGTTGATTGGGTTATTGGTCATGGAAGCCGGAGCGGTCATCGTGCTTGCCGGCTACGATGATCTGCTCAACACGGTGATTGCCCTTACATTTTTCCTTCCCGTGCTGACGGCGACCGGTGGAAATACAGGCACCCAGAGCGCGGCCATGGTCATTCGCGCCCTCGCCACAGGCGAGGTGGCGATTCGCGACGTGTGGCGCATCATGCGGCGGGAGATCGCCAGTGGGC
>JAUIJJ010000003.1 GCA_030431385.1 bacterium
GTTCTCTCCATCTACAAAGAAGTCATGGACGAGTTTGGCGACTACATGGGTGGCGAGAAATCGTGGTGGCGCAAGACCCACCACAAGGAACTTCCGAACACGCTCGTTGCTTACTTCTCCGCCGAGTTTGGACTTCATGAGACCCTGCAAACATACTCCGGCGGCCTCGGCGTGCTCGCCGGCGACCACCTGAAGTCCTCGTCGGATATCGGTATTCCCATGGTGGCCGTGGGGCTCCTTTACCGCGACGGATACTTTCAGCAGTACATCGACCAAAACGGCCAGCAGCAGGCCAAGTACCAGCGCCAGACGTGGGAAGAGCTTCCCGTGCAGCCCGCGCTCGATACTGACGGAGAAGAGGCTCTCATCTCCGTAGACCTCCCCGGTCGCAAGGTCTTCGCAAAGGTCTGGCTGGTGAACGTCGGCCGCGTGCCGATTTACATGCTGGATACGGACCTTCCTGAAAATCAGGCAGAGGACCGGCGCCTCACCGCACGCCTCTATGGTGGCGATCAGGAAATGCGCATCCAGCAGGAAATCCTGCTCGGCATCGGCGGTATGAGAGCGCTGCGCAAAGTCGGACGCACGCCCACGCTGTTCCACATGAACGAGGGGCACTCTGCTTTCCTCAGCATCGAGCGGCTTCGCGAGTACATCCTCAATGATGGTCTTGAGTTCATTCAGGCCACCGAAGTCATCCGCTCTTCCTCGGTATTCACGACTCACACGCCGGTCCCGGCGGGTCACGACCGCTTCCCACTGGCGATGATGGACAAGTACTTCCGCGGCATCTACGAGGGCATGCAGCTCACGCGGACGGACTTTATGAACTTTGGTCTGGAGCCAATGCCCGACGGGCAGCAGCTCTTCTCCATGACGTTCCTGGCCATTCACTTTGCCTCGATGATCAATGGCGTTTCCGAACTCCACGGACAGGTTTCCCGTCACATGATGGAGCCAGTCTGGCGCGACGTTCCCGTCGACGAGATCCCCATCGGGCACGTTACCAACGGCGTCCACACGGGTACGTGGATGTCCTTTGACATGCAGAACCTCTTCGACAAGTACGCGGGCAAGAATTGGCGCGACAATATCCGCGATCCAAAGATGTGGGAAAAGTTCGTCAAGTCGGTACCCGATGAAGAACTTTGGGGGACGATGCACGAATTGAAGGACGCGCTTGTGCGCTTTGTCCATGATCGGCTTCGCGCTCAGCACCTTCGCTTCGGAGAGCTTCCCGATCAGCTCGATGAGCTTGATCGCGTGCTCGACAAGGATACGCTCACAATCGGCTTCGCCCGGCGCTTCGCAACGTACAAACGCGCGACGCTGATCCTTCGCGATTCGGAACGGTTGGCATCGATCATCAACAACCCTGATCGCCCGGTACAGATCATCTTCGCCGGTAAGGCGCACCCGGCAGATCGCCCGGGTCAGGAATTCATCCGCCAGATCGTGGATTACTCGCGTAAGCCGGAATTCCGCAACCGCATCGTCTACATCGAAAACTACGATATGAACATCGGTCGGCGCATGACAGCCGGTGTTGATCTTTGGCTAAACAACCCGCGCCGTCCGCTCGAAGCATCGGGAACCTCGGGCATGAAGGTGCCTCTCAACGGTGGGCTGAACTGCTCGATTCTTGACGGCTGGTGGCCGGAAGCCATCCGCACCAACCCGCTCATTGGCTGGGCGTTGGGTTCGGAGAAATTGGATTACGACAGCGAAGAGCTGCAAGACGCGGAAGACGCTGAGCATTTCTACCGCACGCTGGAGAAGGAAATCGCACCGTTGTTCTACGATCGCGATAAAAAGGGCATTCCGACGCGCTGGCTAGAGCGCGCAAAGGAATCGATGAAGACCTGCGGCCCGATGTTCTGTACCGACCGCATGGTGAGCGAATACGCCGAGCGGTTCTACATGCGCGGCACAAAGCGTCACGAAGAGCTCGCCGCGAACGGTTACAAAGAAGCGCTCGTTTACGCGCAGCGCAAAGAAGACTGGAAGCGAAATTGGGGCAAGATCCAGGTTCACGCGGAAGTGCTCACACCGATGCCGGCAGGCTCGGAGGGTTACAGCATGAAGGTGAACGAAGAAATCGAAGTCCGCGCTCAGGTAGAATTCGGCGAGGTCGACCCGACGGATACGACTGTAGAAATCTACCTCGAAAATCTCCACAAGGCAGAAGGCGCGCCGGCTCACTATAGCCGCATCACGATGACACCCGATGGCACAGAGCAGCGCGGTAGTCGCGTGTGGCATATCTACAAAGGTAGCATCGCCATGAAAGAAAGCGGCGAGCACGGCTTTACCGTTCGCGTCATTCCCAACGACCCGACACTCTTCACGACCCATGAGTTGGGATTGGTTCGCTGGGCCAATTAGACAACGGCGCTAACTAGTAACTCAAACCGGGGACGAGCGCAGTGGCTCGTCCCCGGTTTTTTGTTATGAATTGTAGTCCTAGAATTCACGGCGCCACGTGGCTGCCCTATTCAATTGTCCAGCCTTCGAACACGCAACCATCGGGAGTACCGCCGGGGCAGATACCAATGGTGACAACTCCGTTGGCCGAATCGTATTCGATGTACCAATCCTGACTATCGGGAAAAGAAACGCTAGAGAAAGTACCGGCGATTCCTCCCCCCGCGCGAATGACCTCGAACTTGTCGCCAACCTGTGGAGTGAAACCGTCTATATAGTCGACTTTCAAATCGCCTGTGAGGATAATGGATTGATCGACATCAATAACGGGATAGAGCCCTCCGCCTCTAGTCCAGTTATGAGTGCTTATGGCGACAGTTCCGCCGAGGCTTAGTTTGGTAGATGTATTCGGGCCCATGATGAGGTTTCCGCCCACTTCCAACAAACTGGCATCTACGACGAGTGATGCGTTTCCTCTATCGACGGCGGTTGATAGGACTCCGTCGATGCGTGAGTAGGAGTGTGTCATTCGGAGCGCGCCGCTTACCGTGTTTCCGGGTTCTGCACTCGAACCACTCAATGCACCGATCTCGGCAGAGCCATTGACGTTCAAGTAACTATCTATCATGTTAACTGCTGCCTCGATGTCGACGACTGCTGAATCATTAGAGAGACCGCGCGCGACAAAGAGCGCAGTGGATAGATGCACCTCACTATCTATGACATCGAGATTCGTATCCACTTCGATCGAGGCGGAATCTTCAGCTTCAATTGGGTCGGCTGAAACAAGTAATGAATTGGTATTGAGTACTGTTCCACTGGTAAATGAGACGTCCGTATTTGCGACGACGCTCGGTGTACCATGCCCCCCGGAATCCAAGTTCGAGGCAATGTTCATATCTTCGCCGACAGTCAAGCTTGAGTTTTCAAACAAGAATGAACCTGTCGAGTGTGTGTGGCCATCATTTCCTGCATCAACCGAGTCGATAACGTTGGCCTCGCCAGTTGCCAAGATAGGAGTATTGTAGAAACTGATGGTGACATCGGTGGTCGAGTTCGAGCCGGTCTCCTCTGAATACACGTCGACGAAATCGAGATTTTCGGTTTCTATTGAAGAATCGCGGAACATGATGTTCTGCGTCCCGATCATCGTCCCACCATAATACGCTCCCGCATAGTCGAGAGCGTTAATGTCATCATCATCGTCGTAAGGGATAAACTCGACATTATCGAATGTCGCGGCGATGTTGGTGTATGCGATTGAGTTTTCCTCCGCAGCAATTCCACCTTCTTCAAAGAAGACCTCACCCTGAACCGTTCCATCCCTAACTGCGGCATTAACGTTTAGAGTGCCGCTGGTATTCGGAGCTACTGAATAGGTGTTGCCCAAGGCCCAGTCTGCATCGAGATAGATTCGATCTAATTGAACCTGTGTATCCACGGAGGAAGTGTCGCCATCGTTTAGCAGGTTGGAGACTCCGGTATCCATTTGATAGTAGCTAAAAATCAATCCGTCTGCAGCGATGAGCGCGGCGTCCGTTGTGAGATCGCTGGCGCCGAGTGCATTGGAATCGGTGTCGACAATTCCCACCTGAATCTGACTTCCAACCATTACATCGTCAGGGTAGATCAAACCGTGATATTCCAGTGTCCCATCTGCCGATGCGACGGAGCCGTCGTTGTCTCCCAGTATGTATCCAACGCGGATGGCGAGTCGGTCGGTGCTATCGGTGGAGATTAACGTGCTGCTGGTGAGATAGACACTTGCGTGACTGTGACCCTCTCCTCCATTTACGGCGACGCCAAATCCCTGAAAAATCTCCGCAGGAGCGTTTTCGTTAATCAACGTGTTCGGGACGACCACCACGACTTCAGAGTTAACAAATGAGCCGAAACCTTCTGTCGGGTTTGGGGAGAAATCGTTGCGCATGATTCCACCCAAGGTCATTCGATGGACCGCGAGCGTATCGACGCCGTTGACAGTGAGAGTTCCCGACGTGCCATCAAGGCCGACATGAAGCTCCTGCGCTGCGGCGGGCATGCTGGTGATCGCGCTATCGGCGACTGCACTCCGACCGTCCTTGATCGTAATGATATGATCAGTGCCTGGAATGAGCGTCGGCGACCAGTTTCCGGGATGATACCAATCGCCATCTTCAGGGCCGACGTATTCGAGCGGCAGCGCGAGGGCGTTGGTACTCAGTATGAAGCAAAGGCCGATGGTCGCCGTGAAGAGCAGGCGACAGAAGTGATTGTTCATGGTGGGATCCCATTGCCATTTGGCTGGCGAACGTTGATGGCTGAATTGCGTTTAGCCTCACGGCTAACGACGGCCCGACCATTCAGGCAAGAGTTTTCCTCCGCGAGGTAGATCACTAGTTGTTGATGAAACTTGTTCCGGCGGCTGCCGTCTCACTCAAGAATGAGTTCACCCTCAGCGCCGACGCCGAGACGCAATCGGCCCTCAAGGAGATCGACGAGTTTCTGACCGACGAGCGCGCGTCGCCAACCGTGGAGCAGCGAGTGATCCGAGTCGTTCAACTCCTCGCGATTGGCGATGACATACTGGAGTTCAGAGGTCGTGGCGATGACGGATGCGGCGATATCTTGACGTTCTGCTTCTGTCCGCAGGAGCGCCTGACAAATCTCGACCAAGCCGGTGGGAATGTTCGGGCGGTTGCTCTTCGGCTTCCGGGGCCAATCCTCCTTCGGGACAGCAAGCCCTTCCTTCATGCAGCGCTGGAGGTCGTCGTACCAGCGAAACGCTTGGCCGAGATTTACTCGACGCAGCTTCTTCATCGCGTCGCGGGAGCGCGGGAGGAACCGGGTGATTTCGACGAGACCTTCGTCGGTGAATACTTGCCGACGAGGCATGTCGCGCTCGCGGGCGGTGTCCTCTCGCCAGAGCGCGAGGATGCGCAGAATCGCCATTTCCTGCGGCGAGAGGGACATCCAATCCTTGATGCGGCGGTGGAACTCGTCGCGATCTACCTCGGGCGCGTCGAGGACCGCATCGACGCGTTCATGCTGCTCTTCGACGAACCATGAGTAGCGGTCGCGTTGCTCCAACCGCTTCTTGAGTTCGTCGTGCATTCGATGGAGGAACTCGACATCGGTAGCGGCGTAAGCCAGCTGGGCCTCGGAAAGCGGTCGATGGCCCCAGTCGCTGGTCGAGTGCTTGCCGCCGACGGTTTCCTGACAGAGCGCATTGATGAGGTTGCTGAGCGAAATCTGCGCGCCGAAGCCGAGCATCGACGCGGCGATCTGTGTGTCGAACACGGGGAGGGTCTTGGTCCCGAGGTTTCTTTGAAGGATTTCCAAGTCTTGTCCGGCAGCATGAAAGAGCTTCAGCCGCGACTCGTCGCCGAGGAGTTCCGCGACAGGGCCGAGGTCCTTGATCGCGCGGATGTCGATGACGGCGATGCTCTCGCCGTCGCCGAGTTGCAGGACCTCGAGTTTTGGATAATAGTACTTTTCGCCAACGAATTCCGTGTCCACAGCAATGCGGTCGGCGGCTTTGATTTTTTCGCAAACCTCCCGAAGTTGGGAGTCGGTTTCGACGAGTGTGTATTCAGGTGCGGGGCGCTTTGCCGGCATTTACCGTATCTTCCTATTATTGGTTGGCGGTGATGGAGATCAACTCGGCCTCGATCTGGAGATCCTGCTGCGGCGCGACGCCGACGTCGGGGTCGCCGAACTCTCCATAGCCTTGTTGCCAGGGGATTTGGATGATTCGTTTTTCGCCGGGTTTCATGCCGACGACGGCCTTATCAAGGCCGGGAATCGCCTGGCCGACGCCCTGTTTGAGCGCGAACCGCCCTTCCCAAACCGGGTTCCCGAGGTCGTCGGTGATTGCGAGGTTCAGCAGAACGGTGTCGCCCTTGGCGACGGGATCGCCCTCGCCGGTTTGTTCGATCTCGAAAGTCAATCCATCGCCGAGATCGCCGGAACGAGGCTCTGGCGGGGGCGAAGGCGTGGGCATCGGTGTGGGAAGCGGCGTCGCTGTCGGGGTCGGTTTCTGAGGCGGTGGGGTGTCGTCTTCCTGTTGTTGGCAACCGATGAACCCGGCGGCCGCAGAGACGATCATCAAGAGGGCGAGCAGTCGCATCATGCGGTGCCTCCAGCAGGGAGATAGTGAACGGGCACCCTCACCAGATACTCGCGAGGATTCGAGAGAAACTCCGCCGTGGAGAGTTCCTCCCCTACTGGAATCGCCACTGCATCGACGTGGATATTCTTCAACTCGGGAAGGACAAACGGCCAAGGATCGACGAGCACGGACCACGGGTCTTTGCGCGTCATCGTGACCTCGACATCGCTGCCGTCGCTTGCCATCAGCTTGCCGGATTTTGCACCCTTCCAATCCGTGCACGCGGTTAGAGACAAAGTATCGGAGAGCCGCAGAGCGCGGAAGCCTCGTTCGGACTTGATGGTTCGCTCCTCCTGAGAGAGGCCCGGGAAAGCTTTCTCCTCAAGGGTGCTCAGAATTCCGGCGCACCATTCGTCTCGCTCGGCGTTTGCACCGGAAAGGTAGCCGCACGCGTGGCGGGCGGCAAGCAGTGCTGGCCAAGCTCCGAACTTCATAAGCGTCTTGAAGATGCTCGCCGACCAGATGTTGAGATGGGGCTTCGGATCCATTTCGGTGAAGTTTCGAACCATTCCCGAAGGGTGGAATTGCGGTGCCGATTCCCAGCCAATCCATCCGTCGTCGTGATGACGAGTGGCGGTGAGGATATTTAGCTGATCTGTTTCGTCGCCGAGGAACTCGGGGTCGAGGTAGGCGGCGAGTTGGGCGCACTGGCGCGCGTGCTCGGGCTGCCTGATCAGATAGTGAAACCCTCCATGTTGGCGGATAATCATTTCGACTCGGCTACCCCACAGACCCTGCGAAGCGTCGCGAGGTTCATCCTGTCTTCTTCGAGAGTCTTATCGTCTTTGTGGGTTTCGAGACACATGGGCACCTTGGCAAAGCGGGGATCGGTGAGAAGCAGTCGGAACGCTTCCTCGCCGATGAATCCTTGGCCGATGTGTTCGTGGCGGTCCTTTCTCGTTCCGAGATCAAACTTCGAGTCGTTGAGATGGAACGCCTTAATCTTTTTGAGGCCGACCACGCGGTCGAATTCCTTCATGGTCGCGTTGTATGTGTCAGGGGTCCGGATGTCGTAACCCGCCGAGAAGATGTGGCAGGTATCGAGGCAAACGCCGACGCGGGATGCTCGGGCGACTTTCTTGATGATGTCGCTCAAGTCCTGAAACTCATGGCCGATGGTGGTGCCTTGTCCAGCAGTGGTTTCGAAGAGGATCCGCGTTTTGACGTCGGGAGTTTCGTCGATGATCTGCTGGCTGAGCTCGGCGATCTGGGCGATGCCAGCTTCCCTTCCGGTACCGAGGTGTGCGCCGGGGTGAAGCACGAGGCCGGGAATGCCCAGTTCGCCGCAGCGCACCAACTCGTCTTTGAGGGCGGCGACGCTCTTCTCGACGACTTCTGGTTTCGGCGAGCCGAGATTGATGAGATAACAGGTGTGCGCGAAGACGTTCTTGATCGAGATGCCGGCCTTCTTGAGCTCCTCCGGGAAGGCCTTGATCTCCTCAGGGCGGGTGGCGGGGCCGACCCACCGGTTGTTGTTTTTGACGAACACCTGCAAGGCGGTGCAGCCGACAGATGCGGCCCGCCCGGGGGCGAGGCTGACGCCTCCCGCGATGCTCATGTGGGAGCCGAGGGGCGGCAGTTGGACAGGACTTGGTTTGCTCATGGCAGGTATCCTGAACAAACCGCAATCGGGGGCAAGGGCTACGGCGCGGTGGCTGTTGCCTGCGCGACGAGGTTGGCGACCCGATCCCCGACATCGTCGGTGCCGCAACCCATCTCGCCGATGTTGAGGCCGGGCAGTTCGCCGGCGACGGTGGCGACGGCGGCCTCGATAGCATCTGCTGGGGTTGCCTCACCCAGGTGCCTGAGCATCATCGCCCCGGCACCAATGCAAGCGAGCGGGTTGATGACGTTTTGCCCGGTAAACTGCGGCGCGGAGCCGCCGACCGGCTCGAAGATCGAAGGAACGTCGCGCTCTGGTCGGAGATTCCCCGAACAGGCGATGCCAAGCCCGCCCTGAATCACCCCGCCGATGTCTGTGATGATGTCGCCGAACATGTTGTCGGTCACGATGACGTCGTAGATCGAGGGCGACTGGACGAGGAACATGCAGCAAGCGTCGACGTGATGGTAGGCGCGTTTGACGTCGGAGTATTCTGCGCCAATTTCTTCGAAGGCGCGCGCCCACAGCTCGCTCGCGTAGATCAGCACGTTGGTTTTCCCGACGAGATGCAGCTGCTTGCGGGGCCGTGACCGGGCCAGCTCGAAGGCGTAGCGGAGGCAGCGTTCCACGCCTTTGCGGGTGTTGATGGATTCCTGCGTTGCGACCTCGTCTGGGGTGCCTCGCTTAAGATACCCACCTGCTCCGGCGTAGAGGCCCTCGGTGTTTTCGCGGACGACGACGAGGTCAATTCCCTGAGAAGTATCGGCGAGGGGCGTCTTCACTCCGGGAATCAACTTTACTGGCCGGAGGTTAATGTACAGGTCCAGATCGAAGCGGAGCCTGAGCAGGATTTCCCGCTCGAGGATTCCCGGTTTCACATCGGGGTGGCCGATGGCGGAGAGGTAAATCGCGTCGAAGGTACGGAGTTCGTCGAGGACGCTATCGGGCAGCGTCTCGCGGGTGCGCAGGTAGCGCTCGCCGCCGAGATCGAACTTCTGAAAATCGAGCTTCAGATCGAAAGATTCCGCCGCGGCGTGAAGGACCTTGAGGCCCTCTGCCATGACTTCAGGCCCGGTTCCGTCGCCGGGGAGGACGGCGATTCGATGTGTTTTCTTTGCTGTCATCGCATGCATTTCTATTGGTTGGTTTGGTCGGGCTTAGACGCCGGCGGTTTCGCCTTCGCGGGCTTCGGCGAGGCCTTCCTGGACTTGCAGGTGGTTCATGGCGGTGATGTAGGCGAGAGCCGAGGCGGTCACGACATCGGTGTGGACGGCACGGCCCTTGACCTGATGCGTGGAGCCAGCACGGGTGAGCGCGACCATGACGCGGCCGAGAGCGTCGCGGCCTCCGGTGACCGACTCCAGCCGGTAGTCGTGCAGTTCGACGTCTTCGCCGATGGCGCGCTCGATGGCCTTGAACGCGGCGTCGACGGGGCCGTCGCCTTGAGCGGCTTCGGCGATTTCTTCGTCGCCTCGACGGAGCTTGACGGTGGCCGTGGGGATCGCGTCGGTGCCCGAGTTCACGGCCAAGTAGGCCAGCTCCCAAGTGGCGACGGACTTGAAGAAGATGTCGTCGACAAGGGCGATGAGGTCTTCTTCGAATACTTCCTTCTTCTTGTCGCACAGAATCTTGAAACGATCGAAGGCGCTGTCGATTTCTTCCGGCGCGAGTTCGTAGCCGAGGGACTCGACACGCTTGCGGAAGGCGTGGCGGCCCGAGTGCTTGCCGAGGATCAGCCCCTCGCCGGTCCAGCCGACGGATTCCGGCGTCATGATCTCGTAGGTGGCGGAGTGCTTGAGGACGCCGTCCTGATGAATGCCGGCTTCGTGAGCGAAGGCGTTCGCGCCCACGATCGCCTTGTTGGGCTGCACGGGCGAACCGGTGAGGTCGCAGATCAGGCGCGAGGTGCGGTAGAGTTCCTCGGTTCGGATTTGGGTATCTACCTTGAAGTAATCGGGGCGCGTCTTGAGATTCATCACGATTTCTTCTAGCGAGGCGTTCCCGGCGCGCTCGCCGATGCCGTTCACGGTGCATTCAACCTGACGCGCACCTTCCTCGACGGCGGCGAGCGTGTTGGCAACGGCGAGGCCGAGGTCGTTGTGGCAGTGGACGGCGATGATCGCCTCAGCGATGTTGGGGCAGTTCTCTCGCAGGTGGCGGATCTGCGCGGCGAATTGCGCGGGCTGGCAATAACCTACAGTGTCCGGGATGTTGATGGTGGTCGCGCCGGCCGCGATGGTAGCCTCTACGATCTCGACCATAAAGGTCCAATCGGTACGGCCGGCGTCTTCGAGGGAAAACTCTACGTCGTCGACGAAACTCTTGGCGAGGGTGACCATCTCGACAGACTGCCGGACGACCTGCTCGGGGGTCATCTTCAGTTTGTGCTCCATGTGAATCGCCGAGGTGGCGATGAAGGTATGAATGCGAGGCTTGGTGGCGGCGCGGACGGCGTCGGCGCAGACGGTGATGTCCTTCTCGCGAGCTCGGGAAAGCCCGGCGATGGTGGGCGCATTGGGGCGTGCGCCGACTTCTTCGGAGATGCGGCGGACTGAATCGAAGTCGCCGGGAGAACTAATCGGGAAACCGGCTTCCATGATGTCGACGCCAAGGCGGGCGAGTTGGTGGGCGACGGCTAGCTTCTCGCGTTGATTGAGGCTGCAACCGGGCGATTGCTCGCCATCGCGGAGTGTGGTGTCGAATACGTAGACGCGTTCCTTGTTCGTTTCCATCTGAGGTTTCTCCTCGGCTGTTGGGTACCAATAGAAAAGCCCCCGGCGAAGCTCGCTGGGAGCCTTGCCGGGGGCGTTCAATGGCCGAACACGGTACCACCCCGATTCGCCCGCCACGGGTGGCGGACCTTCGTTACTCCTCTATCGGGGGAGCCCAACCCGGTTGGCTCTACTGGGGCCGTGGCCCGTTCGTACCAACTGCTCGGAGGCGAGTTCAGAAGGCAGCCGGCAGGGACCTCTCACCCGGTGAGTCCCCTCTCTCATGCTCTAGCTGTGACTTCCTACTATTCCTCGTCGTCGCTTTTGATTCGAGGGCGTATCATGACACCCCGCCCTGTGTGACCTCTCGGATGGGCGGTGGCGGATGATTTGTCAACCACCGATTGCATTTGGACTGAGTTGGAGCGGTGCAAACGCAATTTACACTCTCAATTCACGCTCTTCCAGACGGATTCTGAGCGGTGGTGAGAATCTTGCTCCACCTATAGAATGAATGACTTATTCCATTCAGAAGGGATCAAACCATGAAAAACAAAGAAGTTATCGATGCATTGAGGCAGGTTCTGGCGGAGAGCTATGCGCTGCTGGGGCAGACGCACATTTGTCACTGGAACGTACGCGGCCCGGGGTTCTTCTCTCTGCACACGGCATTCGAGGAGCAGTACACCGAGTTGTTCCCGGCGATCGACGTCATCGCGGAACGTATTCGCGCGCTCGGTGCGTTCGCGCCCGGTGGTCTGGGAAACCTCGCCAAGATGGCAGGTGTCATCGAAATCGACGAAGACGCCAGCGCCGATGAAATGGTCCGCCACATCGCGGCGGTCAATGGCAAGCTGGTCCAGAGCCTCGCGAAAGCACGCGAAGCAGCGAGCAAGGCCGGCGACAACGAGACTGAAGATATGATGATCGCTCGGACGCAAGTCCACGAGAAGACGATCTGGATGCTGAAGAGCTACCTCGGGTAGTCGCTTCCATCTAGCAACTCACCGTAAAGCAGTGATGATCGGACCCTATACGTCGAGGGTCCGATCATTTGTTTTTATCTGCTGATCATTGTTACTGTTAACCGCGTGCTGTACAACACCACAGGCGGCGAAGAGAATACCGAACAGGAAGAAGGTTCTCGGGATGACCCATGTATCTTGGATAAGTAATGAGATGAGCAGCTGCGCGAACATCGCGGCGATGGCAGCCATGAGGTTTGCGTACCACGTTTCCTTAAGTCCCCAACTCAATCGGTAGTGTTTCAACCAGAGCACAAACGCGCTCAATATTGTCAGCAGGAAAAGCCCGCTACCGACGAGGCCGTATTCGACGAGTATTTGAACATAACCCATATCCACATACATGTGTTGTTCGTATTGGTATTGAATCATGAAGGTTTCGCCGCGTGGGCGGTTGTCCCACCACATGTATCTGAAATGGTTATGACCGACTCCAAAGAACGGATACATCTCCAGCATGTGGAGGGCGATGACGACCTTGTCGCGGCGCATTGTGAGCGAGGGGTCTTTCGTAAACTTGCGGGCCGATTCAATTCGGTCCGCTGCTTTGACGAGGAAGACCTGCCCGAGGAGAATACCGACTGCGAGGAAGACTCCCATCAGCGCCCACTTGTGGCGATACCTACTAAAGAGAACGAAGGTAAAGACGACGCCTGCGAGGATGACTGGTGACTGGCGGTTCAACGTGAGAAAAATGAGTGCTGTTATCCCTAAGCCGCTGCAAAACCAAAAGGTCCGGGTATAGAGGTCTTTCGACTCCACAAAGAACAGGGCCACGAGAGGTAGCGCCCAAATTGCAGTAAACGCATACAGAATCGAGTTTTGAGCGATACCGTTGATTCTACCTGTTAATCCATAGTAGCCAGCCTGCATCAGATCATTACCCGTGGCGGCTTCGTAAGCGCCGGGAAGTATGACAATAGCAGTGCTCACAAGGGCGAAGACAAGCAGCAACCACTTGAGCCACTTCTCCTCCCAATAGAGGAGCATGACCATCAATGTTAGCAATATATAGAACGGAGGTTGTATTGGGAATTCTGCGCCTTCGGGGCGCTTGAGAAGTGTTGCAGTCAGGTATGTCACCTGAAAGACCATAAAGAAGATAAAGGCCCAGGAAATGTTCCACTTAACCCTATACCGCAATAGATCTATAAAGAATGAGACAAATACGAGTACCGCCATTCCCTGATTTATCGAAACGGGCAACCCTGCAATTGTAAACTGATTACCGAATGTGGTTGCGAAGTAGATCGGCATGCACACTCGAGTGCCGCCGAACCACGCCAAAGTGACACCACCCAATGCAGCGGTGATGGGGATCACCATGCGCCAGTCTTGAAGAGTTACAAAAAAGATCGTAGTAACAAAGAATGCGAACAGAGCGACGAGCCAGAAATACAGCTCGCCGATGCGCCACTGTTGCCTCTCGAGGCCGAGGACTTTCATTAGTGACTAACACCTGTCTTCGGAGACTGTACTGCGGCCACGAATTCCTCGTCGGATTGGTTTTCACTCTTCACTATCAATTCAACGCCGGGGTGGACTTTTGCTCCACGCTCGACGACTGCGGCCAGCTGCTGATCGGCTATCAATATATGGTTGATGGACCGCGCGAAAATAATGCGCTCGAGGGCCTGCGTTGCGGCATTGTGAAGCTTTCCGCCGGGAGCATCCAGCACTCGGAACCACTGTTCCTTTGAATCACCAGGCCATCCAAACAGGATGTGCTCTCTCCCCGACCGGAATTCAGTCCACGCGCCGCCGAGCCCCTCTACAAAATGAAAGTAAAGGGCTTCGGCGAGGGCATCTGGTTTCGCGGAGAACCGTGCTTCTCCGAGACAGACCACCATGACTTTGGTGTTAGTCTCCACGGTTCGCCTCGGTGACAGGTTCGCCGCGCAGTTCTTCCTCGGTCTTGTCGGTGGCTTGCTCCGCCTGACGACCCAGAGCGCGCGCGATGATTCTGGCGAGACCGCCGATGTAGGTGCGGTCGGCCTGTTCGCGGATGAAGGGCAACTGGCGTGCGACGCCTTCCCAGTCAGCGTTGTGAGCGTACGCCTTGGCGAGCACAACGCGCCCCTGAAGGTCCATGGGCGGCGCGGGCGACGGGACGGCCGCGCGGCGCTCCAGCCAATCGATTGTCGCCTCGGTGTTGTTGAACCAGGTAAACGCGCTCATTCCCACCACTTGATAAATCTGCTCATTCTGCCTGCCCATGCGCAACAGGTCGGCGCGCAGTTCCTCGATGCCTTCCGGTTCGCGGTCGCGTTGAGCGCTGCGCAGTAGTGAGAAGTACTTGAGCGAAAGAACCAACTCGCGGGGTACGTACTCAAAGCGCTCGGCGCCTTCCAGAGCTTGCAAGGCGAAGCCGTAGTTTTCCCTGAGCAGCGCGGCGTAGATGCGAATCATCGAGGCGACTTCGCGCTGATAGGCGACTTCGCCGTCGTCTTCCGATGGGTCGGCTTCGAGGAAGCGAGAGGCGATCGCCATCGCTTCGTTTGTGCGCCCCGTCCGGAGGAGCGTCAGCGCGTAGCTGATCTCGTACTCGTCGCGCTTGGGAGCGGCTTCGTAAACCATCGACATCCACTCGTTCGCTTCGATGACTTCTTCGAGGGCCAATGCGTTTGCAACGCGAGTATAGATTCGTGCCTCGAAGAACTCGGGGTGATACCATGCGAGCAGGCCCATGAGGCGCACGATTTCCGACCGATTGAAGACGAGCCGCGGGCGGAGTTGCTCGATGAGATCATAGAGGACTTCGGGGTCGCCGGGGTTCATATTCGCCGCGCGGGCGAGATCGTCGATGGCGTTGGTGCGATAGTTTTCGCGGTCCTCGCCGGACTGATTTCCCGCGAGCAGGAAGTATACGTCGGAGCGGGAGCGATACATGGAGTGGTAGCGCTCTTCCGCGAAGGCCTGATTGATGTCATGAATCGCCTGAAGGCCGTTGGCGACGCCCATGGCACGGACCTTCGATGCAGTTGTGAAGCGTTCTTGGCGGGCCAATTCGTCTGCGTCGCGAAACGCGATAATCGCCGAATTGTAGGATGCCTGAGATGCGTAGAAGTGGGCGGGGCCGGAGGTCCACGCGATCTTTTTCAGGCCTCGAATTGTGTTACCGAGGGTTTCCATGGTGGATGCGCTGGAAGGGTTCTGAACCATTTGCAGGATCAGTTGAGTCGTGAGGCTTTCGAGCGATTTCCATGTCTGGAATCTACTGATGGTCGCAGCGTTGAGGAGCGGTATGGCTGTGGCGATGCAGCCCGCCAACATCAGCCAGACCACGACTGCGACGCGCATGCCGCCGATCTTCCAGCGGAGACCGTGGCGATTCCCGCGGGATTCCGCGATTTCGTCGGTGATCTCGGGCTCGGGCCGTGGCTCGCGGATCGGGAACACCCAAAGGCGGTGACCGGCGCTCCAGATCGCAAGGAGCACAATCAGAAGTACGGCGATTGGCGGAATACGCAGTGGAAAGTCTGTCAGCCCGTGAAGCAGAATCGCGACGATGGAAACCAGGATCGAGGCCTGCATGGCGATGTGATGAGGCATGAGTGTTCGTTGCAGGACCATCCATCCACCACGAAGGAGAAACCACAATCCGACGAGGACGATCCCAAGCCCGATCAGCCCTGTTTCCACAAGCGTTTGGAGGTATTCGTTGTGCGCACGCATGGTGCGCTTTGCGGTCGGCTGGAGCGGCGAGCGGGGGAAGTCCTCGTAGTAGACACCCTGAGCCTTCGGGTAGACGTATTGAAAGGAGCCGAAGCCGTGGCCGACAAAGGGGCGCTCGGGGATGAGCTCGGTCAAACTCACGGCCGCGATGCGGAACCGAGTCTCCGTGCGCAGGTGGCCGGGACGGAACTCAGAGATACGCTCGGTGAGGGTGACATCCTCGCGATAGAGCGGGTTGTACTTTGCGGGAATGAGCTGGGTCAGGATGACGAGCAAAATCACGACGGGAAGCCAAACATAGCTCAGCCCGCGCGTCCGTAGGCTCGACTGAGTAAACAGCAGCACCATCAGAATCACGACGCTGACCACGAGTATGGGAATGACGGCGCGGCTTTGAGCGAGGACGAGCGCAATTGCGAGAATGCCGATCCCCGAGCCGAAGATGACATTGGCGAGACGCCGGCGCTTGGGCTGAACGCTAACGATCCACGTCAGCAGGATCAGAAACGGTGCCATCAGAAAGCTGGAGACGCCGGTGTTGTGACCGATGAATGCACCGAGTTGGTTGCGCGTGTTGTCCTCGCCGAATCGCATCCAGATGGACTCGACCCAGCCGAACTCCATCTTCTGCACAATCACCATGGCGGCGTTGACGATCCCGACGAGAACGATGATGCCAGCGATCTTGTTGATCAGAAGGCGCGTTCGCATGATATCCTCGGCGACGAGGAAGAAGAAGAGCGCGAAGGCAACCTGGCACCACCCGACTACAGAAAAGAGCATCCCGCCGCCGCCCACGGAGCGGCTCAGCCTGTCCATGAAGGGGAGGTCGGGCGGTAAGCCGGTGCGGTTCATCAGCGCCGCTGCTTCCGGTGGCATGGAAGGCGGCCAAAAGAGAACTGAAACGAAGGACCAGAGCAAAAACGCGAGAATCGCGAAGAGTGGAATTCGCCGATAAAGGGAGCGTTCCTCCCTCTTCACTTCCTCGGGCACGCGGGGAAAGACCTCCATCCCGGTGAGCGCCTCGAACAAACGCGCAGCGGTGTATGCGCCGAAGAGTAGCGTCCCAACGATGAACCATGCGCTGAACTTGGACTCCAGCACGGGAAAGATACCGCCGACGAAGGGGAGGATTTGCTCGCGCCAGAAGTGATAGGGCCCGTCGCCCATTTCCTGAAACCAGTTTTGCCACGCTGTCAGGCGCGGTCCTTGGAGGGAGAAGACGTAGAGCATGGGGACCGCCACGAGCGCGGTCATGAGGGTCATTTCGCAGAGCTTGCGAAGCATGAGGGCGGAGCCGGCGAACTGTTCCGGGCGCACGGATTCACGGGGAAACTCACGAACAGCTTCGAGCTGCCCTCCCCAGGGTTTCTTCACAATCGTTGAGACGTTTGTATTGTCCAAAGGAACCGTTCCGTTTCGCGTGCACAACCACCGGCAGGGAGATTTCCACCGAGTCGCGGGTGAAGCGAGGGAAAAACGGGGGGCTGCCTTCCCTTGCACCCTCGTCGCCGTTTGAAATGATCGGGCGTCTTGTAAGGGATTACTCAGAAATCGACGCACATTCACCCATGCACTCCCACGCAAAACTTCCCCCGGCGGGCAACCAGCCTGCATCGCTGACCCTCGCGGGGCAGGTCGTCGAGGGCCAACGCCGTTGGCTTCTGGAGGAGCGCGTGAGCCGTGGTGGCTTCGGCGCGGTGTACCGGGCGCGGACACAGGATCGAGTGCCCGGACTGGCCGATGAGCCGCCCGAATTCGTCGCGGTGAAGGTCATCAACGCCCCGTGGATCGAGGCACCGTCGAAGGTCCTGCGCCGCGAGCTAGCGTCGCTGCTGGCCCTGCGCCACGACAGGATCCCGAGACTTTGGGACTGGAGCCTCCAGGACTCGCTGGCGTTCGCGGTGATGGATTTCTACCAGCAGGGAAGCCTGCAGGACGCCATGCCGGTGCTCGGTCCTTTCGATGACTTTTCGACGTGGCGGCTCATGGAAGACCTGCTGGAGGCGCTCAACGCCGCGCACCAGGCGGGAATTCTTCATCTCGATATCAAGCCAGCGAATGTGTTGCTGGACGAAAATGGCGGCTTTGTGCTGACCGACTTCGGGCTCTCGCAGGGGACTCTCGTCGGAAACGAGATTGTTCCTTCAGGGCTGGGGACTCGCGGGTATCAGGCTCCCGAGCAGAGGCAGCGATCCTTCGACGCCATCGACGTTCGCACGGACCTTTGGAGCCTCGGCGCGACGATCTGGGCGCTGTACGCAGGCATCGATCTCAGCATGAAAGAAGAGCTCAACAGCGACCCGGTCGAGGGGCACCCGTATTGCCTGCCGATGCTTTCCGCGTTTCGGCCTGATTGTTCCGAGCGCATCGAAGAAGTCGTGATGCGGCTTGTCCACGCGGACCCGACGGAACGGCCGGGTGGCGCGGCGGAGGTGTTGGC
This sequence comes from bacterium, assembly GCA_030431385.1. Lineage (GTDB taxonomy): Bacteria > Sumerlaeota > Sumerlaeia > SLMS01 > SLMS01 > JAUIJJ01. The sequence continues at coordinate 18,032 of JAUIJJ010000003.1, forward strand.
GGAGGTGCACCGTCACTTCGGGCGGCAGCGCACGAAGACGCCGCCGCGGACCGTCGCGCAACGCTTTCGCTCGAGCACCCAAGAAGCGCAGGAGGTGGTCGCGGAACTGGTCGACCCGCTCTGGTCGTCGATTTGTCGCGCGCCGCGATTCGATCTCTGGTTTCTAAAGTTCGCCGGTGGCGACTACATCTGTCGCGAGGGCGAGCAGGCGTTTCTGACCTTTGTGCTTTTGAAGGGGCGTGTTGAGATTGAGTTCGGTGGAACGGTCGTTGGCGAGGAAGACCGCGAAGGCACGTTCCTCGGTGAGATCGCGACCCTCACCGGAGAGCCTCGGACGGCAGCGATTCGCGCCCTCGGCGAGGTGTGGGCCTGCGTGATGAACGCCGCCCAGCTCGAACGGTTCATCGCTCTCAACCCGGCGGTCGGGTTGAGGCTGGTGAAGAGCATGGCGCGGCGACTTCAGCGCGAAGCTTCGGTGCGCGACGGCCGGTAGCTAGCTCGCGAGTTCTTCCTTGTACTGCAATTCGTAGAGCCGTCGGTAGAGGCCGTCCTTGGTGAGGAGCTCTTGATGCGTGCCTTCCTCGACGAGGGAGCCGTGGTGGATGACGATGATCTTGTCGGCGCGCTGAATTGTCGAGAGCCGGTGCGCGATAACGAGGGCGGTGCGGCCCGCGCAGAGCGCCGCCACGGCGGATTTGAGCTTTTCCTCCGACTCGGTATCGATGTTGGACGTCGCCTCATCGAGGACCAGGATCTCCGGGTCGAAAGCCAACGCGCGCGCAAAGCTGAGTAGCTGCTTTTGCCCGACGCTGAGTGTCGCGCCGCGCTCCTTGACCCCGCTGTCGTAGTTGGCAGGAAGCTTCTTGATAAATTCATGGGAGCCGGTCTCGCGAGAGACGAGCTCGATTCGTTCGTCGTCGATCTCCGTGCTGCCGAGTCGGATGTTTTCGGCGACGGTCCCGTAGAAGAGGAAGACGTCCTGAAGCACAATGGCGAGCTTCTTCCGAAGGTCGCGCTGACGGAATTGGCGGATGTCGACGCCATCGATCAGGATCGCGCCCTTCTGCACGTCGTAGAAGCGACAAAGTAGCGACATGAGCGTCGTCTTGCCGCTTCCGGTGGGGCCGACGATGGCGACGGTCTGGCCCTTTTCAATCTTGAAGCTGACGCCCTTGAGCACCCATTCTTCGTCATTATAGGCAAACCAAACGTCGCGGAACTCGATGCCGACGGAGAGTGGCGTTGGCTCGACGGGGTCTTCAGGATCGTTGATCAGCGGCTTGGTATCGAGCAGCAGGAACAGGCGCTCGCCAGCGGCGACGGCGGCCTGGATGAGATTGTACTTTTCCGAGAGGTCGCGCACAGGCTGGAAGAAGCGCTCCAGCGCCTGAATGAAGAGTGCAAGCTGCCCGACGGTGACGGCCGCGCCAGCCATCCCGACGGCGGCGGTGCCGTTGATGAATTGTTTGCCGCCGATGTAGAGCACGAGAGCCAGCGCGAAGGTGGTGAGCAGCTCCACGATGGGGAAGAAGAGCGCGTATTGGAAGACTGTCTGGAGGTGTGCCTCGCGGTGCGAGTCGTTCAACTCGTCGAAATGGGAGAACTGCGATTTCTCGCGATTGTTAGCCTGAACTGTGCGCATCCCGGTTAAGTTTTCCTGCATGAAGGAGTTCAGCCGGGAGAGGCGGACGCGCGTGAGGCGGTAGCTAATCGAGACGTTGTTCCTGAAATTCCACGCTGCCAGAAACACCAATATTGTCACGGGAAGAAACCAGAGAGTCAGGTACCAATTGTAGTAGAAGAGAACACCCAGAATGACGACGAGGGAGAAGACCTGTTGGAAGATGCCAACGACGCCCTGAGCGAAGAGTTCGTTGAGCACGTTAACGTCGGAAGTGATCCTCGTAATGAGGCGTCCGACGGGGTTTCGATCAAAGAAACGCGGCGATTGCGATTGGATGTGATCGAACACATCCATGCGCAAGTCCTTCATCGAATCCTGACCAATTTTCGCGATCAGGTAATGACCGGCGGCTTCCATTCCGAAGAGGAGGAGAGAGGCAGAGAGCAGCACGCCTGCCATTAGAAAAACGCCGCCGAGATCGCCCTGCATGATATATGTGTCGATGGTGTACTGGGCGATGATCATCGGCACGGGAACGAGCAACGCCGTTACGACGGACATTACGATAGCGATGGCGATGGGCTTGCGGCGAGGGCGCAGGTAGCGCATGAGCCGCTTGACTTTTCCCCAATCGCCTTCGTGCTCGAGCGCCTCGCGCTCTTCCTTTTCGTAACGCTTAAAGCGTGATGCCCGTAGCTTATCTGTCGCGTTCAAGAGGTCACCTCTTCCTGCTCGGTGAGCTTGCCGTCGAACGCCTCAGCTTCCTCTTCGAGGAGTTGCTTTCGATAAAGCTCTGCGTAGAGCCCCGGCGACGCGATGAGCGCGTCGTGATTGCCCCGCTGGGAAATGCGGCCGTCCTGCAAAACGATGATCTCGTCTGCCATGGAGACGGTGGAGATTCTGTGGGAGATTAGGAACGTCGTGCGCCCCTTCATCACGGTCTCGAGTTCCTTGAGCACTGCCTCTTCGGTGTGTGTGTCCACCGCCGAGAGCGAGTCGTCGAGGACGAGTATGTCGCCCGAGCGAAGGAGTGCGCGGGCGATGGCCGTGCGCTGCTTCTGCCCACCGGAAAGGTTCACGCCGCGCTCGCCGAGGACTGTGTCGTAACCTTTAGGGAAGTCTTCGATGTCTTCTGCGACCTGGGCGGCCTGAGCCGCGCGGACAACGGACTCCTGCGGAGCGTCGTCGCTCGTGCCGAAGCGAATGTTCCAGCCGATCGTGTCGGAGAATAGGAAAGTTTCCTGGAACACAAACGAGACCCGCCGCCGCAACTCGTCGAGGGGCCAGTCATTGATGTCGACGCCGCCGATTTCGACCATGCCACGCTCGACGGGATAGAACCGCGCGAGCAGATGAATGAGCGTCGACTTCCCAGAACCCACCGGGCCTACGACACCGACGACGCGGCCCTGAGGAACGTCGAGGTCGACGTCATAGAGGCTGGCGACTTCTGTGCCTCCGTACTGAAATGTGAGGTCCTTGAATCGGATGTCGACGGGTAGCTTCGAGAAATCGCGCTCGGTGGCGGGTGGGTCGACGACCTCTGATGTCGCGTCCATGACGTGATTGATGCGTTCCATGGAAGCGACGCCACGTTGGATGATGTTGAGCACCCAACCTGCGGCGATGAGCGGCCAGACGGTGCGCTCGAAAAGCAGGATGAAGCTGACGAGCGTACCGACCTGCAACGAGCCTTGAATGATCTGCCAGCCGCCAACGGTTAGCAGGATGATAAAGCCCGAGCCGACCAGTAGGCGTATGGTGGGAAAGAAGGCGGACTGGAGCTTCGCCATGGAAAGCGATTTGTCGACGTAGTCGTTATTGTGATCGAGGAACTTTTTGCGCTGGGCTGGCTCCTGCTGGTAAGCCTTCACGACTCGAATGCCCGAGAGATTTTCTTGCACCATGGTGGTCAAGTCGCCGAAGGCGTCCTGCTGGGCGCGGGAGCGCTTGTGCATATGATGGCCGAAGTACCTCACCAGTGGCGGAAGTGCCAGCATGGGAATCATGACGAGCAGGGTGAGCTTCCAGTTAAGCCAGAACATGCTCGCGAGCACAATCGGGAGGCTGAAGATCGTGTTGCAGGAATACATGACCGCCGGCCCGATGAGCATCCTGAGTGCATCGGTGTCGTTGGTCGCGCGGCTCATGAGGTCGCCGGTGTTGTTGGCGTCGTAGAACGATGGGTCGAGCTTTTGGAGGCGATGAAAGAACGCGTTACGGAACTCGTATTCGATTTCCCGGGAACAATCGATGAGGATGCGCCTCATCAAGAAGCGGAAGGCACCGGCGATGGCTGCGATCAGAAGAATGAGGATCGAGAAGCTCATCAACTCGTCGCCGGAGATCGTCCCGTTCTCGGCGAAGTTGACGGCCTGACCGATCAGAATCGGCACCAACGGCGCGATGGCGTTGGTGATGAACACGCAGAGGATGCCGAAGGCGAATCCCAGGCGGTGATTCCAGATGAACGGCTTGAGGGTCCGCAGTGCCTTCAAAAAACGAGCTCCAGAGACTGATTCGACGAGGGTTATACGTGGTCGACGGGGGTGCCTTCACCGTTTCTTCGTGACACTGTTTGCATGGCGAGGTGCCCGTGATGCTCCGACTTGCCGGTCATTTCAACGGGAAGCCAAGGAACCGGGTGGAGGAAGCAAGGGTAGCGCCAAAGTCGCCGCAGACGTGGTGATGTCACGGAACGCTTGCGACTTTCGCGTTCGTCTGTGCTGATTGAGACCATCGATCTTCTCTGGAGCCAACCGCAATGGCCGGATACTCGCCGACGCCGCTGAACAAGAAACTCGGGCTCAAACCGGGGATGCGGCTTTTCGTCAAAAACCCGCCAGGCGACTACCTGAACCTGGTCGCTCCCCTACCGGATGACGCGGTGATGCTGAAACGGGTGGGGAAGGAAATGGATTTCGTCCACCTCTTCACGAAGTCCGCCCGCGAGTTGGAGAGGCTCCTCGAATCGAGCAGGAAAGCGATCAAGCAGGATGGGATGATCTGGGTTTCCTGGCCGAAAAGGGCTTCGAAGGTGGAAACGGACATCACCGAGGATACGGTTCGCGACATCGCGCTGCCGATGGGGTTGGTGGACATCAAGGTCTGCGCGGTCGATGAAACGTGGTCGGGGCTGAAGCTGGTCATCCGAAAAGAGCTGCGGAGTTAGACCGCCGCGCTTTGAATCAATCTATCATTCACCTTGCCCGCCGCGAGCAGATTGATTCAATCGGGGCGAGGATTCAAACAAACTATATCAGGGAGCAAGACGATGCCGAACATGACTCCGAGAGAAGCGAACGACGTGATCGCCGAATTGTATGGCAGTCCCATCGATGATGAAGAGCGCGTGGCCGAAGGGGAGCAAACATATCCCGGCGCCTATGCAGTTGTGCGACTGGTCGTTGATCAAAACCAAGGGCTGTGCGTCGACGACAGAGGCGCGGCGATTTCAACTCAGCTACTGGGTGAAACCAACAAGACAATCGCCGAGGCGATGGCCGCCGCCCAAGCGGAGGTGACACGTCTTCAAGGATGCACGAGCCAGAATTGCTACGACAACCCGAGCCAGACCGCGCAAGCCCTGGGCTCAAAGATCGCCAACGGTCAGGAAACCGACTACGCAGTGATCGCGTTCATCGCGCAACAAGGAAACGGCGGCGACCGAATCCGGGAGATTCTCGACGACAAAAAGAATAACTACAAATGGTTGAACTACGAAGCGGATTCATCAGCGATCGACGACAATTGCAGCTAGCACTTATAGTTAGCAACTAACAACTCCAAGCCGGGCCCTCGGGCCCGGCTTTTTTCTTCGCAAATCGAGTCGAAAAGCCATTCAATAGCGAAAAGATTGCTAATATCCATTTTTTCCTTGAGTTCCACTTTTTAATCAGTTGAACTGCCCGCGAGGATTCCAACAAAAGGGGGCATTGAAAATGCCTAATTTGACGATCGAACAAGCGGCGAAAGCGCTCGAGTACATTTTCGAATCTGGTCCTGACGGTACCCCGTACTACTCCGGAGCTGCGGCAGTTGTTCGAATGGTTGAGGAGAGAGATGCAGATGGAAATGAGCTGGCCCCAAGAGGCAGCGTAATCGCGTCTGATACTCACGGATACACCAAGGTGGAAAATGGTGATATCAGGTTGCTCATTGAAGATGCTGTAACGGAAGCATCGGATCTAATCTCTGAACTTAGAGATGCCAAAGATAACAACGATATGGTCCAAAGGGGAGCATCTGGGCAATCCTACGGATTCAAGTTCAAGGAAGCCGATGGAACAACTCGATATGGAGTTGTAGCGTTCTTGATGGACAAAACAAGGGATAAAGACGGGAGCAGGCGCCTTCGCCAATTGCTCGATGAAGACCGCACAGACGGACTGAAACAGTTTGACTGGCTCAACCATGATGATGACCACGACAACATTAAGTAGCCGATGACGAAATCCACGAGCGTTGATCGACTTGAACATGATGACTGTTTCAAACCGATCTGTGCGATCGTTGACTCGCACCGCTCACGCGGCGACCTTCTATTACTTCAAGGAGAATTGTAATGCCAAACATGCTACCAGTTGATTGTATTACAGCGATAGACAAGCTCGATATTGGACCGCTGGGTGTCCCAAAGCTAGAGGAGAGAGTTATCCTAACTGAATCCCACGCTGGCGCTTACGCCATCGTAAGGCTCGTCGTGGACCACCCTTTCAATGGGCCGTGTGTCGACAACCGCAATCAAGTCATTGTATCAGCTCTTAGGGGAACTACAACAAAAACCATCCAAAACGCGATCGACGCCGCAGTGGCGGAAGTTGCTAGAGTTCAGGGCTGCAATTCTACGGACGGGTACAAAAATATCGGTAGTACAACTGCTCAAGCGTTCGGATGCCGGATGGGTAGCGGCAATGGTGCTAAGTATGGCGTCATTGCCTTCATCTCAGAGGATGGACCAACTGCTTCCTGCAGTCGCCTTCGTGCACTTCTTAACACGAAAAACAATGGTTACGACTGGCTATATTACGCCGAGGGTGGTCAAGGGAACGACACTCAGGCAATTGGTGCTGGCTGCGACTAGTTACGACTCAGGTATGAGGTCCTTTTCAAGACTCCGATCCGGGCCTTCGGGTCCGGCTGTTTTCTTCGCGAATCAACACGGCACACCAACCGTGGGCGCAAAGTATGGTAACTCATCCTTTCTCCTTGAGTTCCTGTTTGTTGTGACATCAATTGTTTGTGAGGATTCTAATCAAAGGGGGCAATCTAATGCCAAATCTTGATGTGCGTATGACAATGGATGTCATCGCTCAACTGTGCGGGGGCGAGGGTGATGAGCCTCAGATTCCTGGCGCAGTCGCTGTCGTTCGTCTCGTCAAAGACAAGACAATGGATTACGGTGATGTCGACAATTGCGGATCGGTGATTATCTCGACACTGATCGGTCAAACAGATCGGTCCTTGCGTGAGGCAATCGACGCTGCCCGCCAAGAGGTTGCACGCCTCAAGAAGTGTACGAGTGATGCGTGCATGAAGAATTCAAATCCGTCGGCAATTGCCTTCGGCTGTAAGACGTCCGGTATCGACGATGTCTTCTACGCGGTGGTGGCGTTCATCCCACAGGAAGGGTACGGCGGAAACAAGATCAGGCAATACCTGGACAGGGGTGATCATGTTACATGGTTAAGTCATGGTGCTGACGGATCGACAATAAAGTTGTAGCACCATCCACCTACTCATCATCACTTATTGATCTCAAGGAGTATTGCAATGCCGAATATGTTACCCGCTAATAGTGTGAATGTGGTTAGCGAATTGTACGAAAAAGTAGACAAGTTTGGGGAACGATCTCTCTTTCCGGGAGCCTATGCGGTAGTTAGGCTGGTGGTCGACGAGAATGGCGGCCTTTGTGTCGACAACAGAGATACGACTATCTATTCGACCCTTATGGGCGAAACCAACAAGACAATCGCCGCTGCCGAGGCCGCTGCTTCGGCGGAGATCACACGTCTTCAAGGGTGCACGACTGACGCATGCTTTAAAAACAATGGGCATACAACCTCTCAGGCATTTGGCTGCAAGTACGGGAGCGGTGCGGGGACGCAATATGCCGTGGTCGCGTTTATATCGCAGAGCGGCGCTGCAGCCTCGAACACTCGCTTGAGGGAAGTGCTGGACGGCGAAAACGATTTCGATTGGCTGGAGTACGTAGAAGGCGGGGGTGATGACTACGATGCAATTCAGGCGGATTGCGATTAGCCTCGATTCGCGATGGTCAAAGGAATTCCCAAGCCGGGCCTTCGGGTCCGGCTTTTTTTGAGGGGAGTTGGCTGGTGCGTAGAAATGTGGAGCGTTCCACCTTGCGTACGGATGGAGGCGTGAGAAGACTCGCCTTGAACGGATGACGTCATTCCCGGAGAACTTTCATGGTAACCACTCTGGCGCGGAACGCCAAGTCCGAGCAGGATGCCGAGAAACTGAATATGACCGAGCAAGGCAAGCCAGTGCAGATCGATGAGCGTCGGCTGGAGAAGCTGACGCAGGAAATCGGGCACCGGATTTTTGACAAGATCGACCGGAATCAGCCGCGATTTGCGGGGGTTGATGATCGGCTCATGGCGCTGATGATGAAAGACGAGGACCTGCGATATCGCATGCTCCGCTTCGTCGATGTTTACCCCGCGCTCAAAAACAGCCGCCAAATTGGGGAGCATCTGGAGGAGTACCTGACCAGCAACGAGCTGGCGACGGGGCACCAGCCGACGGCTCTTTCGGTGATGGCGCGGACGGTCGGCAAGTCGCGCGTGACGACTCGGGGGTTGATCGCCTGGGCGAGCAAGTTCGGGATCAGCCGCATGGGTCGGCAGTTCATCGCGGGTCACACGCCAGAGGAAGTGGCGGAGAAGATCCGCAAGATGGAGACACAGGGTTTCCTGTTTTCCCTCGATCTGCTCGGCGAGTTCGTCGCGAGCGAGAGTCAGGCGGAGCACTTCGCAGGGCGCTACCTTGAGATGATCGAGCGCTTTGGCGATTTGCTCGGTCCGAAGCCGCCGACTCTCCGACGCAAGCGGCTGGAAGACGCCGGGCCTCGGGTCAATATCTCGATCAAACTCAGTTCCCTCACGAGCAAATTTGAACCAATGGACCCGGAAGGGACGAGCAAGGCGGTGCGCGAGCGGCTGCGCCCGATGTTCCGTGCAGCACGGGATCGCGGCGTCTTTCTGAATGTCGACATGGAGAAGTACGACTACCGTGACCTCACGTTGCAGATCATCTTGGATCTGCTCGACGAGGAAGAGTTTCAGGACTGCGATTATATCGGCACGGTGGTTCAGGCGTACCTCAAGGACGCGGCGGAATCGCTGGAGTGGTTCATCGGCGAGTTGCGAAAGCGAAACCAACAGATCACGATCCGCCTGGTGAAGGGCGCGTATTGGGACAGCGAACAGATTTGGGCGCGGGCGAAGGACTGGCCGGTGCCGGTGATTACGGTCAAACCCGAAACCGATGCGATGTACGAGCGCTGCACGCGCATGTTGCTGGAAAACAGCGACCTGATCCGAACGGCGATTGGCAGCCACAACGTGCGCTCGATCGCCCACGCGATGGCGCTGCGACGGGTCATGCGCGTGCCGGCGAGGCGCTTCGAATGCCAGATGCTCTACGGTATGGCCGGCTCGATTAAAGACGCTCTTCGCGAGATGGGAATGCCGGTGCGCATTTACGTTCCGTGCGGCGAGCTCATACCGGGAATGGCCTATCTTGTTCGGCGAATTCTGGAAAACACGAGCAATGAGAGTTTCTTGCGCCAACGGTTCAGCGACGGCGTGAGCGAAGCGAAGTTGCTCGCGAACCCGGCAAAGCAGACACCGCTCGACCTGGCGGCGAGGGACTGACGCGGGGCTGCTGGCTCTCGAGGCAAAAACTTCATGCGACACTGTCGAATCTCTATGCGAAAAAAGGATCACCTGAATGAGTAAGACTAAGGAAGCCCCGGAATTCCAGCCGAGCTCATCGGCGGTCGGCGAGTTTCGAAACTGTCCGCCGACGGACTTCTCGCGCCGAGTCGAGCGCGAGGCGTTACAAGAAGCCCTCGCGGACGCACGGGAGCGAATGCCCTTCGATGCGCCGCTGCTCATCAACGGCCGCACTGTAGAGACGCCGGAGAAGATCGAGTCGCTCAATCCCTCGGCGTTCAAGGAACTCGTCGCGCGCTCGGCGAGCGCGTCGAAAGATCACACCGACGAGGCGATCAAGGCGGCTCGCGCCGCCTACCGCGATTGGAGCCGCACGAGTGCGGAAGAGCGCGCGGCGATTATTCTGCGCGCTGCGGAGATGCTCCGCGAGCGGCGCCACCATTTCTCCGCCGTGATGGTGTTGGAAGCGGGCAAGCCCTGGCAGGAGGCCGACGCCGATACGGCAGAGGCGATCGACTTCATGGAGTACTACGCCCGCGAGATGATGCGTCTCGGTTCGCGGCGACGCCTCCAACCCTACATTCTGGGCGAGAACAACGATTTGATGTACGCGCCGCTGGGCGTCGTGGGGGTGATCGGTCCATGGAACTTCCCGCTGGCGATTCCCTGCGGAATGACATGCGCCGCGCTGGCAGCTGGAAACACGGCGATCCTCAAACCCGCAGAGCAGACTCCGCTGATCACCTACCTTTGGGTGATGCTGATGAAGGAAGCGGGAATTCCCGATGGCGTGCTGAACTTTCTGCCGGGTAAGGGGGAGGTCTGCGGGCAGCGGTTGGTCGAGCATGACGAAGTAAACATGGTGGTCTTCACGGGAAGCCGCGAGGTGGGGCTGCACATCATCAAGGGCGCCGCAGAAACGCCGCCCTCGCGCGCGTTTGTAAAGCGTGTCGTGACGGAGATGGGCGGCAAGAATGGCCTCATCGTCGACAGCAGCGCCGACTTGGACAGCTCGGTCCCCGATGCAATTTACTCGGCCTTCGGTTTTGCCGGTCAGAAGTGTTCGGCGTGCTCGCGGCTCATTGTGCTCGAGGACGTCTACGACGAGTACGTCAAGCGACTGGTCGAGGCGGCCGAGTCGCTCAAGGTCGGCTTGGCAGAGAACCCCGGCACACAGGTTGCGCCGGTCATCGATAAGGAAGCAGCGGAGAAGATACGCTCCTATATCGAGTACGGAAAGAAAGACGCGAAGGAGCTGTTTTGCGCCGATCTCGACGGGCTTGATGAGGAGGGTTACTTCGTTTCACCGAGCATCTTCCCGGTCGATTCCCGGGATCACAAACTCATGCAGGAAGAGGTCTTTGGCCCGGTCCTGACGGTGATAAAGGCGAAGGATTTTGACGAGGCGCTGGACATCGCGAACTCGACCCAGTACGCGCTGACCGGTGGCGTTCACTCGCGTACGATTTCAAAT
>JAUIJJ010000299.1 GCA_030431385.1 bacterium
GCGCTCCATATTTTTTTCCCTTTGACGTAAACCAGCCATGGCGGCGAAATTCGCGCCTTTCCAAGCGGACAAATCCGCTCACTATTCACAATTGTCAGGAACCACGATGTCTGATGGACCGGAAACAGCAACGACCGAGGCAGCGCCGGGTGGAGAGCTCAAGGCTCTCATCGCCGAGGCGCGCGCTCTTCTCGCCCCGGCCAAGGAGGCGTTTTCCGGCGCCAACGACCTCAAGCAGCTCGAAGACCTTCGCCTCGAGTACATCGGCAAGAAGGGCAAGCTCAGCGGCCTGAACAGGCGCATGGGTAAGCTCAGTGCCGACGAAAAGCCCATCGCAGGCAAAGTGATCAACGAGCACAAGGCGCAGATTCTCGATCTATTGAAGTCGCGCAAGGAGCAGCTGGAGATGAAGGCCCTGTCTCAGCAGCTTTCCGGCGAGCGAATTGATGTCACCCTTCCCGGCGTTCGCCCGGCGCGCGGCTCCCTGCATCCTGTCGAGCAGGTCACCCAGGAAATCCTCGGCATCTTCCGCGACCTCGGCTTCCACGTAGAGGAAGGCCCCGAGATCGAAAACGAGTGGTTCAATTTCGACGCGCTCAACATGCCCGATAACCATCCCGCCCGCGACATGCAGGATACCCTCTACACGGAACGCGGCCACGTCCTGCGCACCCACACTTCCCCCGTGCAGATTCGCTCGATGAAGAAGCTCGATCCCCCCATGGCGGTCGTCGCCGCAGGGAAAGTTTACCGCCACGACAGCGACGCCACGCACTCGCCGATGTTTCATCAGATGGAAGGTTTCCTGATCGACGAGGACGTGAGCTTCGGCCACCTCAAGGGTGTGCTCCACGAATTCCTTCGCGCACTCTATGGCGCGGACGTGAAACTTCGTTTCCGCCCTTCCTTCTTCCCCTTCACCGAACCCAGCGCCGAAGTCGACGTTTGGTGGGAAGCGGGTAACAAGTGGCTGGAAGTGCTCGGCAGCGGGATGATCCATCCGAACGTGCTGGAAAACGGCGGCATCGATCCAGAGAACTTCAGCGGCTTCGCCTTCGGCCTCGGCATCGATCGACTCGCCTGCATCAAGTTTCAGATTCCCGACATTCGGCTCCTCTACGAAAACGACGTACGTTTCCTGCGGCAATTCTAGTTGGCTTGGCCCGGCCAGTCGCTTAGTATGACCAACAGTTTCACCATCGGAGGTATCGTCTCATGAAATGGGCACTGATAATTGTCGCGTGTATCGACGTCCTGCTCCTTTTGGGTGCAGGGGTTAGATTCGCGACGTCCACGGGCGATACACCTCCATTGATCGACATCCAATCGTTTATCAGTGGCGGGAACAGCAGTACTCCGGAACCCGCTGACGCCAGTTTTGGCGAAACAGGCACCAGTGGCGAGGTTGCCGAGCACCTGAAGGGTCGCTCCTGGGAATACGGCGAGACCGCAGGGATGGTGGGTAGCGGTGGCAACGCCGAGTACTCCGGTGATCAGTTCAATCGCGCGCAGAAGACACTCGATTCCCGCGAGGGTGACCTCGACGACGCCAAGTCCAAAATGGGCAAACTGGTCGGCGGGGACTAGCCGGCCGGCTCACCGTAAGGCGAACTTTTCAATACCTCTACAGCTTTAGTATGAACGAAAACCCGGAAGATGCAGCGGGCCGCTCCGCTACATCATGTCGTCGAGTAGTTGGGAAGCCACGCTATTGTGAGTGTCGTCCTTCGCCAATAAAGTTCCCTCGCTCTTCAGGGCGTCGAACATGCGGCGATCGAACTCAGACGACGTGTTGAGCGTTGCGCTCAAGGCCACCGTCTCGCTGATCGACATCAATTGCGAAAAACGATAGAGAATCCGCTCGGCTTGGCGAACGTCCCCCCGGAAATCAAGGCGGATCGACTGGCCGCCACTCGACGACTCCTCGATGATCCTCGAATCAAATCGGAAGCCTTTGCCGCCTTTTGTACCCGCAGCATAGTCGATCCTCAGTGGAATCGCAAGGGACCGCCTTTCGCCAGCAACGGACCTAAGGGAAAAGGCGTTTTCGGTCGCCGGGTCGAGTTCGAGGTCGATGTGGAATCGATCGTTCACGACTTTCGCCGTGAAGCGCTTCTCATCCCTCTTGCACAAGATCTCCAGCCCCTCGACCGCCGTGCCGGAGATGCGGACAATCTTCTGACGGCTAGCGGGGGGAAACGGATCGATTTGCGGGACAGGAAGCGGCTTCGGCCCCTCGAAATTGAACTTCGTGTCGGCTAGGCGAATCATCTCTGCCAACTCCGCATGGCGCTCAAAGCAACTCAGCCCAAGCGCCGGCTGGCTCCCGCTGAAGTCTGTCCACGCAATCGTGCCTCTGAGGTCGGGAACCTCGTGATGAGCAACCTTGAGCTCCACGAATCGGTGCGGTTGCACGAAGCTTCGGTCGATGTTCGAGCTGCGCTCGTGAATCTCGATCATCGCGCCACCAGCACTTAGGTTTGTCACACGCACCGCGATGGTCACGGGCAGAAACGACACTTCCGGCGCCAGGACTTTCATCAAACCTGGGAAGCTGACGGCAATGCGCTCCTCGCGCTGAAAGACGTTCGGCGACGCGGTCTCGCGAGCGCCCTTTTCAGACTGCGCCCCTGCGCCCTTCCTTACTGTCTTGCTGACACGGCCCGGGAGTTGAACGCCTTCGGGCGAGGAGTCGCGAACCGGTCTCGCGGAAACTGGCGAAGGCACGCCAAGGCGGACGCCCGGAGAACTCCTCCGGGGCGCACCCTCATTCCCATCGCGGCTCAGACGGACAGGCTGCACGTCATCGCTCGCGCCAGGCGAAAACGGGAACTTTGTGTTACCAGCTTCGCTGTTGGGGTCCGTCATTAGTTTCCATCATCCGTGTCTAGCTGCGGATTCACCACAACTTGCCGCCACTGTGAATCAACCGCCCAGTTGGAGTCAAAGGGAGTGAGTGCTTCTCTGCTCTACATTTTCCTTTAGGCGAATGAGCGATCTCGCCAGCCACGCTGCCAGCACTCCTCCCAGCCAACGCCTCAGAAGAAACGGGCTGATATCACCCGTTACTGTTGCCTCGATCCGGCAAAACCTCTTCTCCGGATGAATCAGGAATCGGGAGGAATACCCTTTCAACAGCCCTTTTGGCGACGCGAGCTGAGATTTGAACTGGCCGACACCCCCATCTGCAGGGGGATCACAGATCATTACTTGCTCGCGAATTGTGCCGATCATAAAGAGTTTTCGATCAAAAAGCGTGCCCGCAGTATCTGGCTCAGAACCGACAACTCCCACGAACCCGTAATCCCATTCACGCCTGATCAAAGGATCACTGATCGCTGCCCACGCAACCGCCGCGCTCACGTTCAAACCAACCGCGTTGGTCTCAACGGGAGGCGCTATGAGCTGCCAAGTGCTTTTCTTTCCCTCATCCAACGCGGCGAACACTCCGTGGCCCTTCATTAGTTCTTCTCCTTCACCCACCTTGCATCCTAAAGTGATACTCCGCAAGCCAGTAATTGATTCACAAGCCCTCGCGCCAAACAAAAAAAATCTTTCCTCCCATCCCAAAAAACATTGGACCGCACGGGTCCGAATCTGCACTCTACAGAGTTGGACTGAGAAACGGAAACCTAAACATGATTCGAGACACGATGAAGTGGGCAACAATGGGACTCCTCGCGACCATGGCGGCATTCTCCGCCTGCGCGACGACAACGCCGATCACACTCGACGGCGAGACCGCAGACTGGGCAGGCGTACCCGGTGAAATCTCCGACCCCGTCGGCGATGCATCAGGCTCCGACGACTACACCAGAATGCAGGTCACCGACGACGGCGAGCGGCTCTTTGTCCGGTTTCAGGTGAGTAATGAAACATTGCTCCAGCGCGGAATCAACGACGCACCGGGCAACGACTTCGAGTTCCTCATCGACGGCGATGGCAACGCCAACACCGGCCTCGCCATCGAGGGCATCGGTGCCGAGCTGAAAATCCGTTTCGGCGACATGGCCGGTACCTACTACCGCACGAACGGCTCCTCCGTCTCGCTGCCTAACCTCAACACCGCAAAGCTCCTCATCGGGCCGTCGCACTCCGCCACCGACTTCGAGTTCTCGATTCCTTACAGCGTTCCGTCGAGTTCTGTCGGCGCCCTGAACCTCGTCAACGGCCCGACTGTGAAAGTCGTCGCGAGCCACGATTCCGGCCACGACCGGATGCCAAACTCCGGCGCCCTCGAATACACGTTATCGGGTAAAGTGCCGACTCCTCCGCAGGTCGTAACATTGGAGCGCGAGTCCATCCAAGACATCCGAATCTACAGCCAGAACGTGGAACGAAGCAGCTTCCTCGACAATCCCGCCCCGTTTCTCAGAATGATGAATGCGACAGACCCCGATATCGTCTGCCTTCAGGAACAGTACACAGGCACCGACGACGAAGTCCTCGCGATCATCAAGAACGGGCTCGGCTGGGCGGAAGGATATGCAGCAAAAGTCGAAGACTGCGCTGTGATCAGTCGCTGGCCGATTCTTAACTACTCGCGCATTTTCAGCCATAACAACATCGTCGCCCATGTGGACCTCCCAGACGAGCGAAGCGCCGTCGACCTCGTCGTCTTCACGGTGCACTCCCCCTGCTGCGACAACGAGTCAGGTCGCGACTCGGAGCACGATGCCATCGCGGCGACGTGGAGAAACCTCATGAATGGCGTCGGACCCTTTACCATCGACCCCGCCGACGCAGTCGTCATGACCGGCGACTTCAACATGGTCGGCTACGCGAGGCAGCTCCACAATCTGCGCGACGGCGACATCATCGACAGTAGCACGTGGGGACCAGACTTCTCCCCCGGCAGGGCGGAAGGCTCGCTCAAAGTTGCGCCGATGACGCATACTCACACGCGAACGTCACACACATGGACCAACCCCAACGGAAGCTTCCTACCGGGGCGGCTCGACTGGGTCTTGTATAGTAGCGATGCAATGACTCTTAGGAAGAACTATACGATGGACCTAGAAGAGTTTAGTAGCGCAGAACTCACGTTCTA
>JAUIJJ010000300.1 GCA_030431385.1 bacterium
GATAAAACGGCGTGGTCTCGCGCTGCGGGGTTTCCTGCACCAGACCGTAAAGCTCAGACGTGGACGCCTGATAGAAACGGGTCTTTTTTGCTAGGCCTAAAAAGCGAATCGCTTCGAGCAGTCGCAGGGTGCCTAGTGCTTCAGGCAGATGCCAAGGAACACGACGAGATCATGGCGATGGTGCAGTCACTCCGCCACTTTGCGACGTTCGCCTTTGGTCAGTTCCTCTACCGCAGGCGCACGGACCTCCATCGGACGCTGGACTTCTCCAGCCCGATTTATCGGCTGGAACTGGCGATGGTCGGGAGGCTATTCGCGCAGGACCCGGGACTCTACGCCGAGATCATCTTCGCAACGCCTGAGCGCCGAGCGATGCTGAAGGAATACCTCACATCAGTGAGCGAAAACCTGAACATGATCGTGAACGGCGACCGCGAGGGTTTCATGGAAGAGTTTAGCAGGGTATCGGAATGGTTCGGCCCCTTCAGCGATCAGGCGATCAGAGAAAGCAGCTACCTCATCGAAAAGCTCATCGAGCGGTTTTAGGGAGAAGTGAGTGGCTGTTTACGAACCAAGGCACTTCAAACCCTGTTCGCAATAGCCGTTATCCGACGTGTTGATTTCCTGCAATTCCGGGTCCCCATGGAGCTAGCGCGTCGTGTCGGGGCGATTGAGACGCTGTCGGCCGGTCAGTCGTCCAACAGTTCCTTGAGGATGAACTCGTTAGCAGAATTCGAAGTGGCGGGGTTGTCCTGCGGAAGAATTGGCCCTGCTTCCTTCTTGGGAAGCTTTGTGGCTTGGGGCGCTTGCTGCTGCTGTGGCTGCTCCACCGGCAGGGGCGTGTGGTCGTACTCAGGTTCTGACGAATCGCGGAGGTTCATCGGCTTTACGGACACTTGACGAAGGTGACTCGGCGGAGCATTCGCCCCGTCTTGAACCTGTGGCTTGTGTATGTGGGCCTTTGATTGGTTGCTGGAATCCGCGACAAACTCCTGCGACGCGGTGTCGCTCAAGCCGACGTTTGATCGCCGCTTTGGGGTCTTCGGCTTGTCGATGACCTTGACCTTCAAGCGGGGGTCGGAGGAGTCGCACTGTTTCTTCTTTTCTTCTGGAGGCGGGGGAGTGGAGCCGTCGTCCACCAGTTTGATTCCGGTCAGTCTCGCGAATTCCTCGACGCCTTGCTGGCGGAGGAAGTTTTCGACGACTGCCATGTCCGCGCCCTGACGGCCGCGACTTCTCAAGCCGAGTTTCTGGACCACTCGGCCGATCCCACCTGGCATGAGCGTGTTCGTGAGCACGTAGGCGCAGACCTTCGGGCCGAATTCGGCGAACATGGCTTCCACAGCGTTCACGCTCTCACTGCGTCGCATGTAGCTGCTTTCCTCGGGGTCGCTCTCGCGCAGCACCGGGCTGGCGAGTTTCTTGTTCTGGCCGCTAGAGAGCTGCGGAGTTTCCGTGCGAACTGCCGGGCGAGCAGGCGCGGACTCGGAGCGATGCGTTACGTTGGATTCCGAGGGCGCGTCGAGCGGGGGAGGCTCGGGCGGGGGGGCAGAGAGAAAGTCTTCATCAAGATTGCTGGGCGTGCGGAATTGATCAGCGGTCTCTTTGACCGAAGACTTGATCTTATCGAATATGGACTTGAAACCCATTGTCGCTCCACCCTCTGACATCCGCACATGTCTTACGAAGCGCACGAATCTCTCGCTTCATTAGACTTGGCTACGCCACTTTCCTGCCACAAATGTCGCTTTGTCGATTAAAATTTGCACAATTTTTCAGATTCGAGAAATCGTTGATTTTATTGGAGGTAGCGCCCTGATGAGTGCGCCAACTCTTCTCGACATCGCGGTCCACTTGCCGGACGATTCGCAAATTGTAACTCCAGCTATCCAAATTTGTGGAGTCAGTTGCACAAGGACTTAGAATACGATGATCACAGCAGACGTCATCTCCCGCCTCCATCGAGAGGCGAAAACGGCCCAACGCCGGGCCTATGCTCCCTACTCGGAGTTTCCCGTCGGTGTCGCGATCTACACCGACGCCGGAAAAATCGTTACCGGCTGTAACGTGGAAAATGCGAGCTTCCCGCTTTCCGTGTGCGCGGAGCGCAACGCCATCGCCGCCTGCGTCGCCGAGGGTGCAGGCATGCCCATCGCCTGCGTCGTCGTCGGGCCTGTACCTCAACCGCTCACGCCCTGCGGGGCATGCCGACAAGTACTCGCTGAATTCAATCGCGAGATGCTCGTGATCTGCTTCAGCGATAACGACGACCGAGCAGATTTCTACGTGAAAGACCTTCTGCCGCACGCCTTCAGTGGCGAAGCATTGGATTCTTCCAACAACCGATGACCGAGCCGCTTCCCGAGTTTCACCTGCCGGAGAGCCAGAACTACCACTGCATTCAGTGCGGTCGATCCTGTGGCATGTTCATGGAAGTCCCCATCGAGCCTCGCAGCGAAACCAGGCTCGGCGACTACGATCTCAAGTCGATCATGCCGGAGGAGATCCGCGAGAAGGCTCCCTTTCACGTTAGCCCGATCGCCGATGAGCGGCGGGTGATTCTTCGTCATGCAGGCACCTGCGCATTCCAATGCGACGATGGTCTCTGCGGCATTCACAAGAAGTGGGGCTACGACACCAAGCCGCAGACCTGTCGCGACTTCCCCTACCGCTTTGTCGAAACCCCCGGTGGTGTGTACGTCGGGCTGAGCTACGCGTGCACGGCCGCACAGGAAAACCTCGGGCCGCCGGTCACCGATCAGCTCGACGAATTGAAGAGCGAGTACCCGGTCGCGAATAGCCGACGGGGGGACGAGAACCCTGTGCGCTTGAGCAATCGCCACGAGGTTTCCTGGCAGGCCTATGTCGATCTGGAACGCGACTTGGACTCGGTTCTGACAATCGGCGACTATCCCTTTGCCGAGCGCCTCGTTGCCAAATCCGCGTACCTGGATTTGTACATCGCCTTCCTCAGGGAGATTCGCGGGGATACTGGGGGCAGCGAAACCAAGCTTCCATCCTCGTCGACGGGGCGGTTCGCAGGCGACTCAGGACGGAGCAGTGACGTGGACGTGTTAAACACGCTGCGTCAGAGGTTCATGGCGAGCGAGGCGAAAGAACTGTTTCGCCTCGCTGGGAGAACGCGCGGGAGCCTCCCGCTGCAGCGCGCGTTCCTTGGTATGATCACGGCCTTCCGTCAACACCTCTACATCAAAGGAAAGCGTCCCACACGCATAGGGACAGCGGTCGGAATCTCCCACCACTATCTACGCCACGCGCTCAAGCTGGGGAGTATCAAACTCGACGCGCTGAAATCACCGTTTCAATACAAGGCTTTGGAAACCATCCGATTCGATCCCGATGGCGACGACGCGTTGCACGAGATGATCGAGCGGTTCTTCCGTCACATGTTGTTCCGCAAGGACCTGCTGTTGGAGGAGTCGGTCTGGCTCGCGCAGCGACTCAACGTCATGCACTTTGCGCTCATCAGATGGCACGCGATCGGGAGGGCATCGTTGGCAGGGAGGGACACCGTCGAGTTGGAGGATCTCCGCGAGGCGATTCGTGATGTCGAACTCCAATACATCTTTCACACGACCTTCGGGAAGCTCTTCGAGAAGTTGCCGAGTCTGGGAATGATCCTCGACGCGCTCATCCGGCGACCGGTCTTCGCGGCATCTATGGCCAAGGGGTGAATTTCCCGTAGTCGCGGGAGTAGTTAACTCATCAAGAGGAGGGTGGGCATGGACAAACCGTCGGACGAAGAACTGGAACTGATGAAGAAGTACCGGCGAAAGATCAGCGGGTCGGGGCCGAACGCGATGCCCGTGATTGTTGCGATGGGGGAGGGGCCACTTGGGCTGACGAAAGAGGAAATTCGACCCCTACGAAACGAAGTCCGAGTCAAAGACTCCGCCTCCCCAAGAGTCTTCCGAGTAGACTAGAATTGCAGTCTTCAAGCAAACACAAAAAGCCGCCCCGGCGCTGAATGGCCGGGGCGGCTTGCTTACAGATTTGAGTGGAGCTTAGCTGTCCTGCTGTTCCTCGGCGGGTGCTTCTGCCGGGGCTTCCGCGGGAGCGGCGACCTTGGCGAGGGCGGCCTGGTTCAGGCGGGCGCGACTTTCAGACGCGGCTTCCGCAGCGAGCTTGCTGTCGGAGACGCGGCGCTCGGCGAGACGTGCCTTCTTGCCGCGAAGATCGCGAAGGTAGTACAGCTTCGCGCGACGGACGCGGCCGCGGCGAACAATCTTGATGGACTCAATACGCGGTCCGTGGATGGGAAAAACGCGCTCCATGCCGACGCCGAAGGATACGCGGCGAACGGTCATGGTCTCGTTGATACCTGATCCACGACGGGCGATGACGACGCCTTCGTAGTCCTGAAGACGCTCTTTATCGCCCTCAACAATCCGAACGGAGACGCGGATAGTGTCGC
Organism: bacterium; assembly: GCA_030431385.1. Classification (GTDB taxonomy): domain Bacteria; phylum Sumerlaeota; class Sumerlaeia; order SLMS01; family SLMS01; genus JAUIJJ01. The sequence goes on from JAUIJJ010000300.1 coordinate 4,436, forward strand.
CCGGGCGGAAGTAAGGAATGTCAGTCTTAAGGTGGGAAGCTTCGATTTCACGAATAATGGGATGCATCGGAGTTGCTCTCTTTCTTCTCTCGATCCCTGAAATTGTTTGACTTATTCTTGTCCAAGGAGGGCAGGAACGGACCCTCGGGGCGAGGTGCCCCTGACAAAGCGGGGAAGGAAACCCGAGACAGCCCCCCAATGCAACGGAAAAGTGGCCGTTTGGCAGAAGGAAATCGAAACTACTTCGTAGCGGATCGTTTGGCACTCAATCGAGCCAGATTCGAGCTTACCCGCCCCGGGGCGGGTGTCGATGGAAATGGCGCACAGATTTATCGAGGAACGCGCCTTCCTGCTCGACAGCGTTTAGCCGCTGCACCTACGGTTCCCGCTCTTTTGACAACCATTAAGGATGCGTTTGCCTGATGTTACGTAAGTTTCTCCGTAAGTACCCGAAGCTGTTCGCGCTCTGCTTCGGCCTTGCTGCCATGCTTGTGATGCTCGTCTTGATCGAGTCTGTTTTCGCTATTTTACTGTGGATGAGACCCGGTCCCGGGCCTGACGACTTCGATCCCGGTGCGCCGGGACAGTTCGATGGGCCACCCAACATT
>JAUIJJ010000004.1 GCA_030431385.1 bacterium
CAGTTAGAGATCTCCTTCGAGATGCTGACGAAGCTGGAGCCGGGTAGGAACTACGATAACCTCGCGCCAAAAGGGAGCGAGATCGCCCTCCACTACGGCGAGCGAGGCGAAAGACAGCCCGGCGACGCACCATTCTCTCTACGCATGAAGCGCGTTGCCCTTCGCGTCGAGGGGAACACCGAGGTCCTCACGAGCGGGCGCTCGCTCGATGGCACCACCGCAGAAGAACGCGACGCCATGGAAGCGGACAAGACGCTCTTCTTCGCGAAGAGCGGCTTGATCGAAGGCGATCTGGAGGAGCGGACCGTTCGGCTGCGTCTCGATGATGGCCTGATGACGCCCGTTGAGGGCGACGCTACCCAGCTCACGCAGCTCGCCTTCAAGACGTTCCAGCACAAGATTACCCCGCGTTCCGAAGAAGACCGAGACGACAAGATCGAGCCTCGGCGCATGTCGCTGAATGAACTGTACGAGTTCGTCTACATTAGCCCCGGTCGGCCCGTTGAGGACGAGTTCTGGTACCGCAAGGAAGAGGGGCGTTTGAACTCGTCGTGGAAAGTATACCTGACTGCCAGAAACGAGTTTTATCAGCGCTTCACGCTGCCGCTGAGCGTCCTCGCGTTTGTGCTTATTGCGGTGCCTCTCGCCGTTGAACTGCGCCCCCGCGCCAAGAGTGTTTCGTTCCTGATCGCGCTGAGCCTGATCATTCTCTACTACGCAATGCTGACGTGGGCCGGTGCGCTAGGTATGGGCGACAGCAGTATGACGTTCGCTGCGTATATGGCGCCGAATATCGTCATCGGCGGCATCGGGTTGTACCTGTTCAGGAAGGCGCAGCGATGACCGAAGTTGCGGTTCAGCAAGTCGAAATCCCTGGGCTTTCCTCCTTCGGCCGGGGGAAAGTTCGCGATATCTTCGATCTTGGCGACGACCGGTTGTTGGCGGTAACAACCGACAGGATTTCGGTCAACAATGTGATCTTCCCGACCTTGATACCCGGGCGCGGCAAGGTGCTCAACCGACTCTCTGCGTGGTGGTTTCGGCGGACAGAAGCGCTCGTTCCCAATCACTTCATTACCGACGACTTTGAAGAGTTTCCTGAGAGTCTGACTCCGTACCACGAGATGCTTGAGGGTCGGTCGATGATCGTCCACAAGACGAAGCCCGTGGAAGCCGAGTTCATCATTCGCGGCTATCTCGACGGTTCGGCGTGGAGGTCCTACGAGTTCAACAAGAGCGTGCTTGGCCACGAATTGCTGGCGGGCCTCCGCCCTCACAGTACGTTTGGCATGCCGCTGTTTACGCCGAACATGAAGGAACACCACGGCCACGACCGTGCGCTGGACCTTGAGGACTTCGCACGGTTGGTCGGACGCGAAAACGCGGAAAAGGGCCGTGGATACACGTCTGCCCTTTACGTTTATGCCCACAATTTTCTCCACGATCGAGGACTGATCGTTGCCGACGCGAAGTTCGAGTTCGGCCGCGATTCGAGCGGCGAGCTGATTCTGATCGACGAGTTGCTGACTCCGGACTCGGCGCGCTTCTTCCTGCGCGATGGCTACAGTCCCGCCAGCCAAAACCCGGTGTCGCTCGACAAGCAGTACTTCCGAGATTGGTGCGAGAGCGTGGATTGGAATTTTCAGGCTCCTGCGCCCGATGTCCCAGATGAGATCGTCGAGGAGCTCTTGGGGCGCTACCTGCGGACCGAGAAACTGATCATGGAAGCCGCTCAAAAGTAGCCGCGTCGGCGGGCACGCCGGTCGCTTTCCTGATACCACATCAAGTAGACAATCGCCGGGAGAGAATCCATGAACCGATTCGCACTCATCGCCTCATTGGCAATGCTATCAGTGGCTGGCAGCGCGCAGCCCGTCGACAGGGCGTACTTTGCAGCCGACGGCGGAAACACCGGGCGCGAATTGTGGCTGGCCACCGAGGAAACGCCCAACGCGACGTTGCTCCGCGACATCCGACCGGGCAATTCACTCGGCTCTCAGATCGCCAACGAAACGCTCGTCGGGACATCGCTTTTCTTCACAGCAGACAATGGCTCCACCGGCGGCGAGCCATGGTGGACGAACGGCGTCACAGCCGGGACCAACCTGCTGCGCGACATTCGCCAGGGCGCGGTCAACTCATCGGCATCCAACTTCGTCGTCGCGGGCCGTCGAGTTTACTTTATCGCGAACAATGGTGTGAATGGCGAGGAGCTGTGGTACACTGACGGCAGCTCGACGAACCTGACCCGCGATATCCGGGTCGGAAATGTGGGCTCGAACATCACCGGAATCGTCGCGCTTGGGAGCCGCGTGATCTTTGCCGCTGATAGCTCCACGAGCGGCATCGAGCCGTGGACCAGCGGCCCCGACGGCACGGAACTGCTCCGTGAAATTCGCTCTGGAACGAGCAGCTCGCTGCCGCAGAGCTTCGTGGTTTCGGGGCGGCGCGTTTACTTTCTTGCGGACAACGGTCAGGCTGGAATCGAGCTGTGGACGACGCTCGGCTCTACCGATTCGACGACTCTCCTCAGGGACATCTACCCCGGCGGCGAGACCTCCAACATCCAGGCGATGACGCCGCTGCTCGGAAAACTCTTCTTCACCGCTTTTCAGCCGGACACCGGTCGCGAGCCGTGGGTGAGCGATGGCACGACAGAAGGCACGTTTATCCTGAACGACTTCTTCCCCGGCTCGGCAAGTTCAAGCATCGAGGGTTTTTTCGCCGCGGAGGAGCTTGATCGAGTGTTCTTTGTGGCCGATCAAAGCGACACCGGTCCGGAGCTTTGGACGTCGGACGGGACCAGCGAGGGCACGGTCCTGTTGCGCGATATTCGCCCCGGAGAAAGCGGCTCGTTCGTCAGCAACATTGTCGACGCACGCGACAAAATCTTCTTCCTGGCGAACAACGGCGATCAGGGACTGGAACTTTGGACAAGCGACGGCACCCCCGCGGGCACGCAGCTGGTGCGAGACATTCGACAGGGTTCGCTGTCACCAGGCATCGAGGAAATGACGATCGTGAACCGCGATCTGTTCTTCTCGGCAGAGGACGGCAACAGCGGGCGCGAGCCGTGGTGGAGCGACGGCACGATGGCGGGAACTTTTCGACTGCGCGACATCGTCTCGGGGATGAACAGCTCGACTCCCGTGATGGCGACGGCGCTCAACAATCAGGTTTTCTTTACAGCCCAGACTCAGGACGAGGGGCGCGAGCTTTGGATCACAGACGGCACAACCGAGAATACCGAGCTCGTTCGAGACGTTTATCCGGGGATGCTTTCCTCAAGCATTCAGTCGATGACGCCGACACGTCGCCACGTGTTCTTCGTCGCTAACGACGGCACGACCGGTCAAGAGCCGTGGATCAGCGACGGCACAATGTCGGAGACGGTTCGGCTCGCGGACATTTTCCCCGGCGTTCCCGGCTCGAGCATCACGCGAATCATTCCGGTCACGACGCCGCCTCACCCGCGCGAGGTCGCGCAAGCGCTGTTGGCTGTGGAATACGGTCAGCTTGAAGATGACTCCAATCAGGACGGCATCATCGACGCGGCAGACATGGCCGATCTTGCTAACCTGCTCGGCGACCTCTAGCTCGCCTTCAGGAAGTCCCGGCATTGGTCGGCGAGGGCCGGGAACAGTACCTCGAATTCAGCGGTAATCCGATCATCGAATTGGCGTAGGTCCGCCATCGCGTCGGCGAGTTGCGGCTTGCGTTTCGAACGTATAGAGATGCGTCTCAGGGAAGTTTCCACTCCCGCCTCCGAGCGCCAACTCCACAGCAGGTCCGACTCGATCAGGCGCTCTAGCCGAGCCCGGTGTGGGCTGGAAAGCCGCGAGCGCTCTGGGTACATCAGCTCATAGCTGCGGTCGAGATATTCGCGGAGCGAATCGTCGCTCCAGCGATCCCATTGCCTTGCCAACACATGATCAAAGGCGACGTCGATGATCACTCGCGACCAGTGGCGCCAGTTGGGAGACAGAAGTTTTGCAGCGCGCAGAAACGCCGGGTGGCTGTCGGCAGAGGAGTCGATCAGACGATGCAACTGCACGCCGCGACGGACTCCTGAATCAAGCTCGTCCAACCCGCCCCTCACATCATCGCCGAGCAGATTGCCGACCATGATCGTCGGCTCACCGAAGGAAAGATAGAGGTGAGAGAGCAGGTTCACGAGTTATGGTGGTGCGTTGCGTCCGCCGCTGCTTCGTGGGAATGGCCCGCACCCGCGCGGACTGTCGGCGCAGCTTCCGCCAGGACGAGACGCAGCATGTTCGCAATCTCAGGTTTGTCCTTTGTACCAGCGCCGTAGCCGATTCGCTTCGGGATCATGACGCGCGGTTCAAGGATTGGCTCGGCCAAAGCAGAGATAATCGCTGCACCGGTCGGCGTCGTCATCTCGCCCTCGAAATTTGTCTTTCGAATCGGGAAGCTGCGCAAGATCGCGAGGGTTCCCGGTGCGGGAAGCGGCATTCGACCATGGGCACACAGCACAGCACCGGTACCGACAGTGACCGGCCCCGACCAAATGCGGTCGATGCCGAGGAGTTCAAGCCCGATGCATGTCCCGACGATATCAACAAGGCAATCCAGCCCACCGACCTCGTGAAGATGTACCTGCTCGATGGGCATGCGGTGGACGGCGGACTCGGCCTCGGCGAGGCGCATGAGCACCTTCGTCGCACGACGCTTCACGCGATCCGATAAATCGGCGGCCTCGATGTACGCCGTCAGGTCGCCGACATGGCGGTGCGGCTGAGGGGCGTCCTCGACATTCACGTCGACCTTCGCTGCGGCGATTGTGTGCCTCTTGGTTCGCGTCAGTTGAAGGTCAAAGCCCGGCACGTTGAGCTTCCGGAGCTCGCTGCGGAGTTCGTCGAAACCGACGCCAAGGTCCACGAGCGCGCCGAGGAACATGTCGCCCGAAGCGCCGGCGACAGGATCAATGAACAGCACCTCGCCCGACGCCGGCTCCGGCACGGGTTCGTGGTGGTGATCACCGTGGTCGTGGTGCTGGTGGTAGAGTATCTGCCTCATCCGAATCGTTCCTCCTGCCACGGGTCGCCCCGCATGTGATAGCCGTACCGCTCCCAAAACCCTGCGCGGTCTTCGTTCATAAACTCAAATCCGTTGAGCCACTTCGCGCTCTTCCAAAAGTAGTACTTTGGGACCATCATCCGGAGCGGGCCACCGTGCTCATCGGTAAGTGGCTCGCCCTTGAACGTGTGCGCGAGGAGGACGTTTTCGTCCGTTAGAAAACTCAGCGGTGTGTTAGTGGTGTAACCGCCGTAGCTGTGTTGCATGACGTGCGTGGCCTCTGCGGGAAGCGGGCCGCACTTGGCCTCAACGGCCTTTAGAAAGTCAACAAACCGAACGCCGACCCATGTGGTGTCGAGCATCGACCAACGCGTCACGCAGTGAATGTCGCAATGGACTTCGGTCTGCGGGAGGGCCATGAGCTCGTCCCAATCGAACGTCGCTTCCTTGCCGACAAGTCCGAAAATCCGGCACGACCACTCGGCAGTCTTGACGTGTTGGGTGGCGCCGTAGGTGAGCACCGGGAAGCCCTTGGTGAGGTGTTGACCCGGCGGAATGCGCCCGGCGGTTTCGTCCTCGGTCTCGGCCTTCTTGCTGAACTTATCGAATAGCGACATTGTTGTATGCTCCTAGTAAATCGCCATTTCCGGGTCCACTTCCGTGGCCCAAAGATGGATGCCGCCTTCGAGATTCCGGAACGACATGAGACCGTTTTGCTCTAAGAACTGGCGCGCCATCTCAGAGCGCATGCCGTGGTGGCAATAGATCAACGCGCCGGTTTCGCGATAGGGCTCGAAGTCGTCGAGGCGGTTCGGAATTTCATTGAGCGGAATGTGAACCGCGCCCGGAAGCGCGCAAATCTCCAGCTCGGCGGCCTCTCTCACATCGATGAGAACCGGCGTATTTCCGGAGTCGATGAGTTGCTTCAATTCCCTGACGGTACATTGCGAATTCATTGGGCGGCTCCGTGATCTTGGAGTAGGAACTCGACTGCGAGCAGCACTCCCCCGGCGATGGCTTTGACTTGAGTAGAAAATGGGACGGGGCGCACATCGAATTCTTTGAAGAGGTTGGCGAGGTCCGCTGTCGCGCCGGCTCCGGCCGTCGACTTTAACTGCCGCAAACGCGGACGAAAGCGCATGAACGGCGTGTCGTCGCCCGGCGGGTCGGGGAATTCACCGCCACCGTGAATGCGGAAAATCGGAATCTCGCTCACCATCACGAGCGGGTCGCCGCCAAACGATTCGACGAGTTCCATGCTGCTCGGGAGGAAGAGGTCGGCGGTTTCGGTATCTCCCTCGCGCAGAAAGTAGTCGCGCATGGCGAGAGAAGTCGGAGTAGTTGAAAAGCCGCGCTCAATGCGCGTAAAGCCTTTGTCGCCGTTTCGCTCGATGTCGTGAACGCCGATGTCGAGGGACTGAAAATGCGCGCGGAGGGACCCTCGAAGGGCACCGGTTCGTGCCGCCCACTTCTCGCCGATCAGCCACCACGCGCCCTCGGCGAAACCCATCCCATGGAGCGACGCGTGCAAATGATAGGGTGCGCCCTCTCGGAGAAAATCCGCGACGGCGATATTCTCTTTACGTGGTGTCTTGGGGGAATCGGTCGGGGCTGGATAGTTGAACTCGACGTCCTCACCGGGGAGATCGCGGTGAACTGACTCGACATAGGAATCCAGTTTCGGAGGTTCCGCGAACCAAGCGGCGTTCACTTCCGCGCCGTCGGGATTGACGTGAGGGCAGATTCGCCAGGTCGTCTTCGAACGAAGCTCCGGCTGACGGACCAACCAGTCGGCGAGTGCGAGCGCGGCGAGCGGGCCACCAGGTTCATCCGAGTGCGCGCCCGCCGTGATGGAGACATGAAGAGGCCCCTCGCCGATGATGATACCGTGAATCGCGCGGCCTTCTCTCGAGCTGCCGACGACGCTGGTTTTGAGGGTGCAACTCGCATTCGACGCGGCAGACGCGAGCGCGATCAACCGCGACTCGATTTCCCGCGCCGTGGGAGCGGCGAGCGTGGCGCGCTGTGCTTCGTAGTCGCTGAGGAACGCAGCGCGAGGGCTTCTCATCAGATTTCGTCGCCGACGCTGATCTCGTCCAGACTGGCGAGCAACCCCGCGCCGGTGAGCTTCTTCACCAACCGGACGCGATTGCCTCGGCCCATGTACTCGATTTCGTCGAACTGGAACTTTGCGAGAAAGATTCCACGGCCGTTGAGGGTTTCTGAGAGGCCCTCGGACATCTGCTCAGCGGTCCGCGACCAATCGAACCCTTCGCCCTCATCCTCGATAATCCACTCACACTTCTCGTGATCCATTTTGAATTCCACGGTGACTTTCCGGTCTGCGAGCTTGGGATCAGCGAGGCGTTCTTCGTAGAGTTGAGCGAGGGGGCGCTCGCTACTTTCGAGCGCCCGTGACTTTTCCTCGAAGGTAATCCCGAGGTTCCCGTGCTCGATGGCGTTTATCAAAATCTCATACAAGCCAAGGTGAACGCTGTAGCGGCTGTGGGCGTCGATGCGGGTGCCGGTTTCGCGCACGAGTTGATCGGCAATCTTGGAAACGATATCGACGCGGTTGGCAAACTGCATGGTAAACTCTCGGCGAAGGATCATGCCGAGAATTTCCTCTTCGATGGTGCGCTCTTCGAGAATGCGGCTGTACTTGTGTAGGAGAGAGAGGAGCTCTTCCATGCGGATCGGCTTGGTGAGGTAGTTGTTTGCGCGAAGGCGCATCGCTTCTGCGGCGACCTCTTCCTTTCCGCATCCAGTGAGCATGATGACTATCGTATCAGCACGCTGACTGCGGATGGCTCGTAGCAGCTCGAGCCCATCGCCTCCGGGCATTGCGTAATCGGAAATAACGATCCCGGGCCCGTGTACTTCGAAGAGCTCAATCGCTTCTTTGGCATTGCTTGCTTCTATCGGAATGTATCCCTGAGATTGTACTGCCAAGCGCAGCATGTCCCTCAAGTCAACGTCGTCGTCTGCGATTAGAATCTTATTCACAATGTCTCCTGCGATCCCCTGGAACTTGTTGGCGGATACCGTGCCATTTGAATCCGTCTGCCGCAAGCCTCTGATTGATAGAGGAGCGGAAAATCCTTTTGCGCCGATTCAACGAGGAGACTCCCAATTCAACGATCATCGAAAGGGAGCGCTCCAATGGCTGAGGAGAAAGTGCTCTGCCGGACGCCGACACCCGGCAAGAAGCCCACAAGTATCGACGGCGTGCGATTCGAACTCTACCGCCGCGCGATACTCAAAGTGCTCCGCGCAAACGGCGCGCCGATGTACTTCAGGGAACTCTTCGCCGAATTGGAAGATTACTTTGCAGAGCACGCCATCGATACACATGGCTCGGTCGCTTGGAACGCAACCACGGTGAAGCTTGAGCTGGAAGTCAGAGGCGAGATTGAACGCGTGCCGAAGGTGACCCCGCAGCAACTGCGCATTGCGAAAATCCAATCAGGAAAACGATCATGATCAAGGGCGTCCACACGATGTTTTACTCTTCCAAGGCGGAGGAGCTTCGTGCGTTTCTGCGCGACAAGCTGCAGTTCCCGTTCACCGACGTTGGCGACGGATGGCTCATCTTCGACATGCCCGGCGCGGACATGGGCTGCCACCCGACCGACTTCGAAGGAAGCCCGCCCAGCGGCACACATCAGATTTCATTTTATTGCGATGACATTGAGCAGACGGTTTCCGAGCTCAAGTCGCGAGGCGTGGAATTCAACGACGAGATCACGAACCAGGGCTATGGCATGACGATTCATTTCACCATGCCCGGTGACGTGGCGGTTGAACTCTACCAACCACTGTATGCAAAGGGTGATGGCTGAAGAACTAGCGGGAGGAGGAAACTTCTTCCCGGGTTTTGTCGTAGACGATTTTCCCACCGACTTCGACGCTGTCGACGATGGCGAGGATCGAGGCATCGACAGGGCGGTTGAGAACCTTCGACCCCATACGCGCGGAGGAACCGCTCACCGTGAGGACGTATTCGCCCACGCCGCAGCCAATGCCGTCCGCGGCAACGGTGAACGCGTTGAGGTCTTTCATGTCCATGTTGACGTGCTGCACGACGAGGAGCTTCAGCCCTTCGAGCTTCTCGTCTTTGCTGGTGGAAACGACGGTTCCGACGACGCGGCCAAAATTCATGATTCGGCTTCCTCACTATCGGTGGCTTCCACCGGCACAGGCGTTTCTGCGGGCGTTTCCAGTGTTTGCTTAAGACTCGCCAACACACCGCTCCACGCTTGATCAAAGTAGTCGTAAACACCGTCCCAATCATCGCCTTCGCCCCAACCGAGATGCGTGAGCTTCACGCGAGTCCACCCGGCAGCGACCTCGTCGAATTCGATAACGACGCGAGTTTTCTGCCCGCGCAGTTTACCAAAGCTGGGCGGCGCGTTCCATTCAAAGCTGAGCATCTCGCGGGGCAGGAAACTCAGAACGCGACACTCTTCCGAACCCCGCATCCCCTGCGGCGCGCTGACATCGAAGAATACTTCATAAGCGCCGCCGACTTGGAGCTCGATCTTGGCTTTGGGCGCGAAGAAACTGGTGACGCCTTCAGCGGTCGTCCACGCATTCCAGAGCTCATCGACGGGCGCGTTGACGACGACCTCTTTGACCAACTTGCGGTCACTGGTCGTCGCGGGAAGCTGCGACATCGCTTCGCGCTGGGCGAGGCGGCTAAGGGCGAAACCGTAGCGCGCGAACTCGGCCCGAAACACGCCCGCAGCGACGGCGGGATCGTTTTCCATGATCGCCTTTGCCGCTTCGTCGCTCTCGGCCTTGTAGATGACAAGGCCCGGAAAGGCAAGGTCATCGGCTCGGCCGACAATCTGGACAACGCCCTCCCGATAGAGTTTAACAAGGTACTGAAAGTGCTCGCCGACTTTGGCCTCTTCTTCGGCGGTGTAGTCTTCGTCAAAGGTTAGCCGCGGCGCGCGCAACAGATACGCGTAATCGTAGAGAACTTTCTCTTCGTTACTGTCCGCTTGCGCTGCGGGCGCTGATTCGGTTGGTGCAGGGTCAGCGGGAGCGCCCTCATCCTGGGCTAGAGTCGCGCCAGGAAAGGACAACAATCCAACAAAGAGAAGCGCGGCCAATGCGCTGCGGAGGAAACTGCGGTTCTGCATTCGTATCACCTTGGTATACGTGTGGGGAGAGGGTCGCCGGGCGTTCAGTCGAATTCCTCGTCAAGGGCGGGGAACTCGAGGTCGTCATCGTCATCGAAGATCGGATGACTCTCTGGCACAGCTCCGCGGACGGACCCTTCGTCGAGCTCGCGGGCGGCGTCGAGAATGAGGCTCTGCGTCGGTAGCTTGTTAGTTCGTTCTGCGGAGAGGCAGGCATCATAGACGAGAATCTCGCCTTCGCGCCAGCCCATCAGTTCGAGCATTGCAGGGAACCCTTGCATTGCTCCGCATTCGATATGGGTCACTTCACCGTTGGCCATATAGATCGATCCGACCCGCCCGTCCGAGCCGAAGATACGCATGGTGCGATCGACGCGCTTGTTATGGTAGGCTTGGATCAGGTCCAACAGTTCGAGACCATGAAGGTTCGGGTGGTCAGGAGGAACCGGGTAAAGGAGCTTGTTGAGTGTGTCGATGAAGACATCGATTTTGACGGGGCGCGCGAAGAGCGCGGTGGCTCCGCGCTTGAGCGCTTCGTCCCTCATTCCGGGGCGGATGCCGCCCTTGCCGCTTCCTCCGACGAAGATCAGGAAATTGTCGTCGCCGATTTGTTCCCTGATAGGTTCGATCATATCGAGACCCATGACATCGGGGAGCCGCTGATCGAGGAGCACGAGGCGGGGCTTGTTCATAGCGAGGGACATCGCGTCGAAACCCGACGGTGCCCGGTAAATTTCCAGCTTCTCGTCGAAGTGACGGTTGAGATGCTGTTCAAAGAGCAGCGCCTCGTCCGGTTTGCCCAGAGCGAGTAGGATTACATGTTTTTCCTGAACTTCTTCGGCTGGCATCCGGCTTGGCAGTCCCACTCCATGGCGTTGTTTTACCGGCTTCCCGTTGGTAGCGGAAAGACTCTCCGGTCGCGTAACTGATTCCGGCTAGGAAACGGCGGGAAGGCTACGCGTGTCAATGTCCTTTACCACGAAAGGTAGCGCGGCAAGCAGCGAGTTTCCGTGGCTTTTCGGACAGATGCAGGGGCACCTAAATAAAGCGGAAACAAGGCTCTGCGAGATTCAACTGCGTGGTCCGAATGCGTCTCTCCTAAGTCCGAAATGCCTGACTCCGATCAAATGACGAAATCCACGTATTGAAATCCGCGACGACCTGAGTGTAATAGATTGTAAGTCGGTCGAAACAACCGGTAGACGGCGAAGGTACGTGACTCCACAAAGCAGTTGTTAAGCAAGTATGGGCAGGCGACGAACGAGAAAGCGATCCACTTTTCAAGGCCGCATGACGGCGTGGTTGATCCACCTGTACACAGCTTCAGGTGTCGGCTTCGCATTCCTGGCGGTGGCGGAAATCGCTTCGGCGACGCCCGATCCGCGACTCGTGTTTCTGTGGCTGATCATCGCTCTCATCGTCGACGCGACCGACGGGCCAATGGCGCGCCGTGCGGACGTCAAAGTCCACCTGCCCCACATACAGGGGCGGGCCATCGACGACATCGTCGACTACCTGACTTTCACGTTCGTGCCGATGCTATTGGTTTGGCGGATGGATTGGCTTCCTGAACCGGTGGGCCTGTGGATCACGATCCCGCTCATCACCAGTCTTCTCGGTTTTGCCAACGACGAGGCGAAGGACGAAGAGGACGGCTTCTTCAGGGGGTTCCCGTCCTACTGGAACATCGTCGTCTTCTACTTCGGCGTCTGGAGCTGGTGCGGCTGGGAATCACTGAACCTCGCTGTCCTTCTGGCCTTGTCCGCGATGACGGTTCTCCCGGTGCGGTTCATCTACCCGAACCTCGCCCCGGCGGCGTGGCGAAAGTTCCTGCTCAACGGCGCTTATGTGTGGCTGGTGCTGCTTTGTGTCATGGTTCCCTTTTATCCGCGGATTCCGCCGTGGCTGATGTGGGTTTCGATGGCATACCCTGCCGCCTACGTTTTGCTTTCGTTTGCCCTCGACCCCAAATGGCGGTTCCGATGAGCCGGATTTGGCGGAACGACGCATCAAGGAAATGACGTGAATGGCAGTTAAAGACGTTTTTACAATGACCGTGGAAGCGGGGAAGGATTTCGTGGAGGACGACGCGATGACCTTGGCGGGGGCGCTGGCTTTTTACACGGCGCTTTCTTTCGCTCCGATGCTGATGCTGCTCATCTGGGTGTCGGGGATGCTCGGCGAGGATGCCCAGGTAAAGGTCGTCGGACAATTCACAAACATGATTGGCGAACAGGCAGGCGCGGCTGTAGAAATGGTGATGCGAAACGCGAAGGAAAAACCGACCGCTGGTAATCTGGCGGGCCTATTCGGCATCGCGACGCTTGTCTTTTCGGCGACGGGTGTTTTCGCACAACTTCAGGCCGCGATGAACCGGGTCTGGGATGTGCAGGCGAAGCCGGGTGGCGGCCTGTGGACGTGGCTGCGCAAGCGGCTGCTCTCCCTCGGTACGATCGTCGCCATAGGGTTTATCCTGCTGGTGTCGCTCGCGCTGAGCGCGGCGATTTCTTTTGCAGTGCCGGGAGGCGGCGGGCCGTGGGTGGCGGGTCAGGCGGTCAAGCCGGTGTCGGAGTTAGTGAATCGCGATCTCGCTCGTCGTCTACATTCTCCTTTTCGCGTTCATGTACAAGGTGCTCCCCGACGTCAAAATCGCCTGGAAAGATGTGTGGTTTGGCGCGGCGATCACGGCAATCATGTTTCAGGTGGGCAAGACCATGATCGCGCTCTACCTCGGCCACAGCAGCGTGGGATCGTCCTATGGCGCGGCCGGGTCATTGATCGTGCTCCTGGTTTGGGTGTATTACTCATCCATCATCTTGTTCTTTGGTGCTGAGTTAACGCAGGTTTGGGCGCGGCGATTCGGCGCTGGGATCATTCCGGCCAAGCACGCGATTTGGAGAAAATCGGTAGAGCACAAGAGGTCCCGATCGCAGGTGGCAAGCGCGCCTGAGGCTGAAGATGCGGGCTCCGAGAGCGCCTCGGAAGCATCCTGACTATCTGTCACGCGGGTTTAAGACTTCACGACGCTTGAAAATTTCACCTCGAAACACTTTGGGCGGCTGCAACCAAATCGAGATTGAATTTAGCAGGTCCCCTTTCACGCTTGCGGGTCCGGTGGATTCCGGTCCTAATGGCGGGCAGATTCGCCGGGTTTCTGTGTAGGGCAGGATTCGGCAGAATTTGGGAGATGTGGCGATAGGTATGGGTCAGACCTTTCAGGAGTTCATCGACGAGATCAACAGTCGCGTCGATCCGGAGAAACTGCTGCACAAGCTCGTGCAGCGACCCGATGCCGTTGTGCCCGTGGGCACCCGGTTTAAGAGCTATTGCCCCGTCCACGATCCGCAGACATTTCGCTCTCTGACCGTCGATCCCGACAAGCGTACGGCCCAATGTATGGTGCGCACCTGTCCAGCGGCGGCGGGGGTTTCTCTCATCGAACTTTATAGTCTGGCTCGCAGCGTCGAAGGCGTTGGCGCAGCCGTCCAACTTGCCTGCGATCTCGACCTCACAATCGACGGCTCGACGGGCGAGCAATTGCTCGAGTGGTTTCTCGATCAAGAGGAGCGGCTTGCTGCGTCGAGCAAGTGGGCAGAGGCGACAGCCGCGCTAGCACAAGCGCGCATCTTGGACTCGCAAAACGCAGAGCTTGCGAAGCGCTCGGCTGCCCTCGCCGAGAAGTCCGGCGATCCGGAATCCGCCGCCAGAGCATGGCGCGAGGCAGCCGACCTGCTTGTTTCCCAAGGCAACGCCACCGCCGCGATGAAGGTCCTGCGCGAAGAGGTCATTCGCCTCACTCCCGACGACCTCAGCTCACTACTCGAGCTCGCGCGCCTGGAACGCGAGACAGGCACCGAGGGTTGGCCGCTGACTCTCGCGAAAGCGGCTGACCTGGAGAAAGCCGCTGGCGACTTTGGACAAGCCCTCGAACACTACCGCGAAGCCATGGGCGCGATGCCCGACGACCTCGGCCTGATGCAGCGCTTCGGCGATGCGATGATGGAGAGCGGCGAGCACGCGGGCGCGCTGGCGACCTACCGACAGGCGGTGCGCAAGGCGGACGAGCAAGCCGACGATCAAGCAGCGCTCGCCCTATACGAGCGCATCCACGACCTCGACCCCGACGACCCCGCGACCGAAGAGCGACTTTCCGAACTGCGGGCGCTGCTGGGTGATGACGAAACCTTCGCGAAGGAGATGATGCGCCTTGCCTCGCTTGCTTTCGAAAACGGGGAGTCGGAGAAGGCAGAGCGGCGACTGACGGCGCTCGTCGACCGGCAGCCGCAATTGCTCGACGCACGGCAAAAGTTGGCAGAGGTCCTCGGCGTTCTCGGCAAGCCTGAGGAACAGGCCGCCCAGTGTCTTGCAATTGCCGAAGCACACATCGCGGACGAGCGGAAGGCTGATGCGCTGGTCGCTTTGGATCAGGCAGCTGGGCTCGCCATTTCCGACGCGGCAGTGTGGCGCAAGCTGGCCAACTATTACTCGGACTTTGAGAGGGAAGAAGCAAGCGCCCGGTGCTGGCTTAACGCAGGCAGCTCGCACCTCGCCGCCGGTGAAGACCAAGGCGCCGCCGAGTGCTTTCTGGAGGTGTTCGAGAAGGCGCCCGACGACGTCGCGCTCAACGAGGAAAGCATCGCAGCACTCGTCTCGGCGGGACAGGAAGAGCTCGCCAACGACATCTGTCTCCTCAATACGAAGCACCAGTATGACCAGGCTGCATTCGACGTGGCGCTCCGGCTCGCTGACGAGACCGGCGCGAAGATCACTCCTTCCCTCGAACTCGCGGAACTGCGCCTCCAGATTCTCTTTTCACTGGATCGACTCGACGACTTCACGGAGAGCGTTTTGACGCTGTTCCATCGCCTCCGCGAGCGCGGCGACAGCGAGCCTGCCGACGATCTACTCGAGCGCAGCCTGAAGGTGCTTCCCCACCGTCAGGAACTGTTGGAGGAACGCGCGAGTTGGTGTTTGGAAACCGACCGAGAAGCGGAGGCGATCACCGCACTGCGGTCGCTGTCCTCTGAAGCAAGCGCCACCCCCGAGGCGAGGCTGAAGGCAGCGACCCAGCTTGCCGAGCTAGAACCGGACAACCCGCAGACGCACATGATGATCGCGGAAGCGTCTCAGGCTGGCGGGGATAATGAGCTTTCCCTCGCTGAGTTTCAGCGCAGTGCAGAGCTTTTCCTCAAAGGTGAGCAGCTCGACGAAGCGCGTAAGGCACTCGATCAGGCGCGGCTGCTCGCGCCCGACGATCTGGATCTCACTCGTCTTTCTGCGGAGCTCGCGTACGAGAGCAAAGACACGTCTGCGGCAATCGACATCACGAAAGACTGGCTCAATCGCCTCATTCAGGATGGCCAGGACGCGTCAATTCGCATGGCGTTTTCCGAGGTTAAGGAACGCTTTCCCGACATCCCCGATTTCCGTGAGTTCGAGGCCGGCTGGCTACGGTCCATGGGCGAGGTCGACCGTGCTTTCGACGAGTATCTCGCGCTCGGATTGGAAGCACAAGAGGCAGAGGATCACGAAGAAGCGGTGCGGCTGCTCCTCAAGGCCGCGGAGATCCCCAACGGGAACATCGCTGTCCACGAATCTCTGGCGGACTCGCTGGAACAACTCGGAGTGGAGGACGGCGTCGAAACGGCTCTCGACAACGCGGCAAAACTCTCAGTCGAAGCGGGAGACCATGAGAGAGCCCGCGTGGCGTTCGAGCGTCTCGACAAGATCAAACCGCTGAACGCCGAGCAACTCGCGTCGTTGGTCGAATGGTGCGGGCTACTCGGTGACACGGACGCAGCGAAAGTGGCCCTACGCCGGGAAGCTGATTTGCGTCGCGAGGCGGACGGCCCGGCGGCGGCGCTGGACCACTGGAAGCGGCTGCTCGCGATGGAACCGTCGCAGATTGATGTGCAGGAATTCCTGGCGGAAGCGTACGAAGCTGCGGAAGAGCCTGAGAGCGCTGTCGAAGAACTTCAAAAGCTCGCGAGTTTGAAGGTCGGCGCCGGCAGGAAGGATGAGGCCAAGGCGCACTTGGAACGCATCCTTACTCTCGATCCGGCGAACACCGCTGCGCGCGAATCGCTGCTCGATTGGATAGACGCGCCAGACAGTTTGGATGAGTTCCGCGTCGCGGGGTTGGAGCTCGCTGCGATCCATGAGGAATCAGACGACAACGAACGCGCCTACGCGATTCTCGACCGCATCAATCGCCGCATCGAGGACGACCCCGAAGTGATCGGAAGATTCGGCGAGGTCGCGCTGCGGCTTGGTCGAAAGGACGAAGCCACGGAACAGTTTGGGCGCATCGCGGCGATGCACGAATCCGAGGGCCGGCTGGACGAGGCCATCGAAGTCCTGCGCCGCATCACGGAGATCGAACCAGACTCGCTGAACTATCGCGAACACCTCGCGACGCTGCTTCGGCGTTCGGACCAACTCGACGCCTCGGTGTCCGAGTACATGAGCCTCTTGGAGTCCATCGCAGAAAACGGCGACACTGCAGGGCAGGACAATATCATCACGGAGCTGTTGCAGGACTTTGAGCACGATTGGCCACGCTTCCAACAGCTGCCGGAGAAACTGGTAGAGATTGGCCAAACGGACAAGGCGCTCGAAGTCGCCGAGCAGTTCATCGAGCGCGCGGCAGGCGCGGAGCGATTCGCCGCAGCGCAGGAAGCCGCCCGCTGGCTCGTCGCACGGGAACCGGGAAATTGCCTGTTTCGCGAAACCCTCGGCGATGTGCTCCTCGCTACCGACGAAACCGAAGAAGCGGCCGAAATTTTCCGGTATCTGGCGACGGGGTTTTCCGAGTCGGGAAACCACGGCGAGGAAGTGCGGCTCGCGCGCCGTGCCTGCGAAGCCGCGCCGACGAACCTCGATCTGCGCCGCGAGTTAGTGGTTTCACTGCTCGCCGCTGGCGAAGCATCCGAAGCAGCGGAAATCGGGCTCACCCTTGTCGAAGACGCGCGCAGCAACGGCGACACCGACGCGGCACTTTCGATGATCCAGGAGTTCCTTTCCCGCGAACCGGTCGACCGCCGCTTCCGCGATCAGCGCATCGCCGCGCTCATCGATACGAACAAGAATTTGGAAGCGGCCGAGGAGCTTCGGATCGTCGCGGCCGAAGACAAGGACGCCGATCCCGAGCGCGCTATTCTCGCTCTCGAGCGGGTGCTCGATCTCTTTCCCGATTCACCCCACGACCTTGATTCGCTGCGCACGCTGATCCTTGCGCATAGGGGCGAAGAAGCTGCGCGCCCGCTGCGGTTCCGTCAGCTCAACCTCGAAGCAGCGCGAGCCAGTACGCCGGAAGAATACCTCGACCGCGCGATGAATTTGGTCGAGGAAGACCCCGACTGGCCAGTGCTCCGGAACCGTCACGGTGAGATCTTAGAGGAGATCGGTAATCCCGACTTCGCAGCGCGCGAGTTCAAACGGGCGGCGACCCTTTTCGACAAAGACGGTGATCGCGAAGCGGCGATCGCTGCCCTCGCCCGCTCCCTCGCGTTGGACGATTCGGAACCACAGACGCTGGAGCTCCACGCGCAGTGGCTGGAGGAAGCAGGCGAATCGGAAGCTGCGACGGAAGCATGGCAACGGCTCGCGCAAATTTACCGAGATGCCAACGACAACGCCGGGCTTGAACGTGCTCTCATCAAAGCCGCCGAACACGACGCACAGAACACCGAGATCCTCGACGAATTGGCGCGGGTACAGGGCGCTCAAGAGAAAGTCGACGAGGCGCTCGCAACGCTGAACACGCTCGCGAAAATTCAAGCGGCGCGGGGCGAAACCGAAGATCAGGTCGAGACGCTCCGTCGGGCGCTGGGCCACGACCCCCGCAACGAACACGCGCTGGAAGAACTCGCCGAAGTGCTTCAGGAAACAGGAGTCGTCGGCGAGGCTTACGAGCACTGGCTTCATCTCGCGACGTTACAGATGGACGCAAAGCCCGAGCGGGCCGTGGTCGCTCTTCGCCGCGCGAGCGAACTACAACCAGACGACCTCGAGCCGCGAAAGCGACTGCTCGACCTCCTGAAGGGCGACGAGTGGTGCGAGGAAGCGCGCGCGCTCGCGACCATTCATCTTTCACGCGACGAGGCAACCGATGCTGAGACGTTGCTGACCGCCGCCATGGAGGTCGACTCGACGCCGAAAAGCGCGACCGCCCTCGCCGATTTGATGGTGTCGCAAGGCAAGCCCAACGAAGCTGCGGACGCCTATCTCCGTTTAGCCGAACACGCCTTCGAGGCCGAAGACCTCAAAGACGCCCGCGCCAAATGCAACAAGGCCCTCGAACTAAACCCGGACAATGCTCGGGCCACGAAGCTGCTCATCGAGGTATTGTCTCGCACCGGCAGACCCGGTGAGGCGTCGCGGCGGATATATGAGATTCTCAGCCGTGAGGTCGAAGCGGGCTCTCCCATGGAGAAGCTGGAAGACTTCATCGGCAAGTTTGTCGAGCTCTCCCCCAACCGCCAAAGCGCGACGATGTCGCTGGTCGAACTCTTCAATGAAACTGACCGCAGCGACGAAGCGATTGCGATCTTGCGGAATGCGGTGAGCGCGGCGCTTGAAGAAGGCAAGAGCAAGGAAGCGGCCGCCTACCTATTGGAAGCTGAATCCCAGTTCCCCGACCGCCCGGAGTTGCTCCGTGAGCGGGCCGAGTTACTGGAATCGGAAGGCTCACCAGAGGAAGCCGCCGAGCAGTGGCAGCGCGTCGCCCAACACTTCGACGCGCTCGAGCCAGCTACCGCGGGCGAGGCATGGCAACAGGCGATCAAGCTCGTGCCGGACAAGATTTCCTACCGCCAGTCGCACATCGCGCTACTCAAGCGAATCGGTGGCAATCCCGCTGATCTGGTCTCGGCCATGAACGAGTTGGTCACGCTGTTTGATCGTTCGGGAAACACGCCGGCTGCGATCGAGTTGAATCGCGAAATCATCAAGCTGGAACCACACAACCTCGAAGCGCTTCAGGTGTTGGCGGATCAGCTCTACGATGAAGGCGATACGGCGGAGGCACTCTCCCACTACGAGGCGCTGGGACGACTGGCGACGTTGGGCGGCGAGGACAAAGTCGCGAGTCATTCATGGCAGCGCGCGCTCGAGTTGAACTCGGAAAGCATCCCCGCGCTGCGGGCAGTCATGACCGAGGCGATGCTCGCGAATCGACGCGAGGAAGCCCGTCGCCACGCTCACACTCTCGCCGGTATCTGCGAGCGCAAGGGCGAGGTGAACGACGCACTCAAGGTCTGGCAGGATCTGGCGACTTTCGACCCCGACGAAGAACTGTGCCGCACGCGTCTGGTCGAGACCTATGACAACCTCGGCGATCAGGTCAGCCTGGCAGGTGTGCTGCGTGAGCTTTACGGCATCTGCATGGACCAAAACCGACTGCAGGAAGCCGCTGCGTGGTTGCACAAAGTCGAAACCATCGACCCGGAAAGCGCCGAAACGATCGAGCTGCTCGGGCGCCTGTACATTCGCATGATGGATAACGATGAAGGCGCGTTCTATCTGCGCACTGCGGCGGAGAAGTACTTCGCCGCCGGTGAGGAAGATAAGGCCATCGAGCTAAGCGACGAGGTGCGCCAACTCACTCCTCACGACGAAGCACTGTGGCGATTGCGCGGCCAGATTTGGCGTCACCAAGGTAAGACCGACAAGGCCGTCGACGAGCTGATCGAGCTTTCGGAATTGTTCCGCGAAGCGGAGCAGCCGGAGAAGGAGCTGGAAACGCTCCGACAGATTCTCGAGTTCGCGCCGGAACGCGTCGACGCCCGCGAGCGCATCGCTCTCCTCATGTCCGACTTGGACCTGACAGAAGAAGCCACGGAACAGTTCCTCGAAGTTGCCGAGTACAAGCATCAGGGCAACGATCTGCCCGGTGCGCTCGATGCCGCAGATACGGCGCGCACGCTTTCGCCGGATAACTTCGCCGCATGGAAAAAGATCGCCGAACTCGCCACGGCGACAGGCGACAAGAGCTCCGCCTCGAAGGCCCACCAGTGGCTCGTTACCTACTATGAGGAAAACCTCGAAAACGAGGACGCGCTCTTTCACCTGAACAAGGCGATGGAGATTACCGGCGAAACGGCGGTGCTGCTCCACCAGTCGGCGCGGCTGCACAGTGCCTTGGGAAATCGCGATCAGGCCGCCGCGCAGTTCCTGCGACTCGCCGACGTTGCCTTAGATGAAAACGAGCGCGAACTGGCCGAGGACGCGCTGTCTCTGGTGTTCATCGAACAGCCGGGCAACGTCGACGCGCTGCGTCGATTGAAGACACTGTGCGAAGAAGACGGCGAACCGGAAAAGGTCGTCGAGGCCTGTCTCGGCGGTTTCCGAAAACTGTTAGAGAGCGGCGACATTGAGCACGCCAAGGAAGTCTTGGAGGAAGGGCTGAAACTCGCTGCTGAAGAGGGGCCGTTCCGACTACGCGCG
Organism: bacterium; assembly: GCA_030431385.1. Classification (GTDB taxonomy): domain Bacteria; phylum Sumerlaeota; class Sumerlaeia; order SLMS01; family SLMS01; genus JAUIJJ01. The sequence goes on from JAUIJJ010000004.1 coordinate 20,631, forward strand.
GCGGGCATTTACAAGGATGCCGGACTGCCGGAATTGTGCGCGCTGGAACACACGGAAATCGCGAGGCTACACCAGAAGGACGGACACCTGCAGGAAGCCCTTCAAGAGGTCGAGGTCGCGCTGGAGTTCAAGCCGCGCGATCCGAGTACGCTGGCGCTGAAGTACGAACTCCTCCAAGAAGCCGAACGGCCCGACGAAGCGCTGGAGCTCGCGCCCGACGTGGTGCAGATCCTGACGGAGAAGAGAGACCAAAGCCTCGCGATCCGTGCCTGCCGGCAGTGGATCAAGTTGCGCCCGAATGAGATTCCACCCCGCCGCCAGCTCGTGCAGATTCTGCGCGGAACGGGACCGCAGGACGACGTCATCAAAGGGCTCAGAGAGATTTCCGACCTCCACCTCGCAAACGGCGAAATGGAGGACGCGGTTGCGGCGCTACGCGACCTGTTGGAGCTCAGACCCGACGACACCCGCGCCCGCATTCACTACATTGATACATACAGGAAAATCGGTACCGAGGCCGACCTCGTCGACGATTACGTCAAGCTGGCTGAGATTCACGCTCAACACGGCGCTGTTTTGGAGGCAGGCAAGACTTTCGAGCGTGCTCTCGAAGCCGCGCCAGAAGACCCCGACGTCCGCGAGAAGTTCATCCGGTTCCTCGTCGAAAACTCGCAGACGACTCGCGCAGTCACCGAGTCTTACGGCCTCGCGAATGCCTTCAACTCTCAGGGCGAGTTCCGCAAAGCGGTCAAAGCGCTGGAGCGAATTGGCATCCATGCCGACGACGACCCCGAGTTCCACATAAACCTCGGCCGCGCCCATCAGAACGCCAGTGCGCGCGGTATGGCAGTGATGGAATTTCGCCGTGCGGCAGAGCTTTATGCCGCGCGCCACAATTATATTCGCCAAGCAGAGGTGCTTCAGGAACTGCTCGAAATCGATCCGCAAGACTTGGAAGTCAGGAACTTCCTCGTGAATTCGCTGCTGGAGACCGGGCGCAAGCGCGAGGCGCTGCATTCCATGGAAGAGCTCGCGGGGCTCTACCGCGACCGTGGATTGCCAGACCTTGCTGAAGCCGAATATCGCCGCCTCCTCGACATCGACCCCGACCGCCCGCAATCGTGGCAGGGGCTCTTCGCTGTTCAGGCTGAAATGGGCCGCGACGAGGAACTGTCCATCGATTACCTGCGTTACGCAGACATGATGGCGCGGGGCGGGAATCTCTCCGAAGCGATGCAGTACTATGACAAAGTGATTTCCGCCGATCCGGAAAACGTCGAGGCGCGGCGTCGGTATCTGGACCTTTACCCGAAAGTCGGCAAGATGGAAGACGCCGTCGACGAGATGCTGGAACTCGCCCAGTTGCTGGTAGCCCGGGGCGACATCGCCGAGGCGGCCAAGTGGTTCGAGCGCATCATGGGTCTCGAGCCGGAGAACCAAAGCGCCCGCGAGGGCCTCTCGCAAACGCAGGCGCGGCTGCGAGAGATTCGCGAGGAAGAGTCCGCCCGCGATGAAAGCATGGACGACATCGAGATCCCCGGCAGCGATTCGCAAAACAGAATCAAAGCCGCCAGCCCCTTCGATTTTCTCAAGGGAGAGATCGACGAAATCGACCGCGAGGAAAGCGAGGGCGCGCTGCAGGAAGTCGTGAGCAATTACCGAAATATTCTCGCGGTGAACTCTCAAAACGCAGCCGTGCGCATCAAGCTGGCGGATGTCCTCGAACAAATGGGGAACCTACCAGAGATGCTGGAAGAGCTCGCCACAGCGAGCGAAACTCTCCTGGAAAAGGGCGATTTGGGAGGATGCGTTCAGGTCTGCGAGAGGTTCCTGAAATTCAATCCCCGCGACCAGCGAATGCGCGAGCGGCTGAGCAAAGCAGTCCTCAAGCGCGACGCCTACCGCGCACTCGAATCGGCCATCCATTTCGTCGATCGGCCCTCCAACGAAACCGAAACCGGGTTCAGCGGAACCAAGGACACCTAAACGCGCGCTCCAATCTGCCCCACTTTTCCCTTCCCTCCCCGGGCGGGGTTGCCAAGAATGGGTGCGTGGCTGTGAGGCCCTCATTCCAACGCGGTCCAGACGCTCTCGATGCCACTGATTGAATTTCTCCAGTCCTTCAAAAAACAACGAGTTCTCGTGATTGGGGACGTAATTCTCGATCACTACGTGCGCGGCAGTGTTTCACGCACGTCGCCGGAAGCGCCGGTGCCGATTCTCAACGTCAACGACGAGGAATGGCTGCCTGGCGGCGCGGCGAATGTTGCGATGAATATCGTGAGCCTCGGCGCGCGAGTGGACCTCGTGGGCCTCATCGGAAACGACGATTCAGGCGTGATCGTGCGAGACCTGCTGAGGGCAACCGATGGAATGCAGCCGCACCTCATCGTCGAAAATGAGCGCCCGACGATCCTCAAGACGCGCTGCGTCGCGCAGGGGCAGCAGATGCTACGCCTCGACCGCGAAACGACGCGGCTTCCTCTGCCGGAAACCTTTGCCGCCGCGCGAGAACACGTTCGCGAGTTGATGAAGGATTGCACCGGCGTGATCCTTTCGGACTACGGCAAGGGGATGCTTTCACCTGAGTTCATCAATTCCATCGTCGAGATGGCGCGCGAGCGTGGGTTGCACGTTGCTGTCGACCCAAAGGGGCGCGATTATCGTCGCTACGCGGGAGTCACCGTCGTGACGCCGAACCAGAAGGAAGCTTCGGACGCCAGCGGGATCGTCATCGAGGACGATCCCAGCGCCAAGGCAGCGGCGGGCAAGCTTCAAGAAATGGTGGGCGGCGAGGCCATTGTCATTACCCGAGGCGCTGGCGGCGTTTCTGTGTTTCCCCGCGACAACACGCTCACCCACATCCCAGCGAGGGCGCGGGAAGTTTACGACGTCACCGGCGCCGGTGATACTTTCATCGCCGTGTTTGGGCTCGGGTTGTTCAGCGGCGCGAAGTATTTCGAAGCTGCCGAATTGGGCAATGCCGCAGCGGGAGTTGTCGTCGGGCACGTCGGCGTGGCCGCCGTCACGATGGAGGAAGTACGCTCGGCAGTTCACGACGGTGACAAGAGCCGCCGCAGCAAACTCCGCTCGCCGACTGAGCTGGAACAGCTCTGCCGCTCCCAGCGCCACAACGGCTCGCGCATTGTACTCACCACAGTTTTATCAGAGAGTCTTTCGGGGAAGGACATCCGATTTCTGGAATCGGTGCGCGGGATGGGCGACTGCCTCATCGCCGCTGTCCCGGGGGACAACGCGACGGAACGGATCGAACTGCTCAGCGCCCTGACCGCAGTTGATTTTGTCACGACCTACGACACGAAAGGGCCCGGCGGCTTGATCAAGAAGCTGCGGCCAGAAGTCTACGCAGTCGGCGACCGCGAGCCATCGGCGGCGGAGGCTGCTGCCGTGGAAGAGTACGAAGGCCGGATCGCCCAACTGGAACTTTGAACGCCAGCCAAATGATTGCGAAACAGGACCTCGATTGATGAGCGACAATTCCACAGAGATTATCGAAACTTGGTTCAAGGCTCATATCGGGGTCGCCGAGCGCACGCTCTCCGAGCAGGCGGGCGCGATCGCCGCGGCCGGAGAGCGGATTATCGAGCGATTGCGTGAAGGCGCGACGATCTTCATTTGCGGAAACGGCGGGAGCGCCGCCGATGCACAGCACTTCGCGGCGGAAATCGTCGGCAATTTCAAGCGTCGCGAACGCGCCGCCATGCCCGCCCTCGCGCTCACTGTCGATAGTAGTGCGCTCACGAGCATCAGCAACGACTTCGGATACGAGCAGGTGTTCTCGCGCCAGCTGGAGGGCCTCGCCCGCGCTGGCGATTTGGTTGTTGGCATAACGACCAGCGGCACGTCGAAGAACGTCGTCGCCGCCTTTGACCGTGCGCAGGCGCTCGGCGTTGAATGCATCGCGCTCGTCGGAGAAAGCTCCGCCGGAGTCGCCCCGCTTTGCAGTCACATCGTCTCGATTCCGACGAGCGAAACCGCCAAAGTGCAGGAAATGCACATCGCGGTGATTCACTCGTGGTGCGAGATGATAGACCTCGCGTTCACCTCCTAAAAATGGAGAGACCTTCCCCGTGGGGAAGGCCGTTCCGCTTCAACTGAATCAGCCACCTAATCGGTGTCACTGTTCGAATAAAACTTTGCCCAGACAGGCGCGTGGTCGCTGGCGTTTGATCTGAAGTTGCATCTGTTAGAGATATAGTCGCGGCCGCTGCTGGAATACTCGGTAACGTAGCTGCTCTGAAACCAGAAGTGATCGTAGGGGTTCGCGTAGTTGCAGGAACTGTTCAACGTTGTATCGGAGTTTACCTTGTAAGTGACCGCTGGTGACGTATTCTTGAGCTGGTTCCAATACGCCGAAGTCGCATTGCGGTTGTGATCACCGAGCAATATCACATCTTCGTCTGCCGTGCTTCCGTTTTGGATGCTGCGGAACACGTTGTCGATGTATTCGATCTCTGCTTTGCGCTGGCTAGTCGTCCCCCAGATCGTGTGCCAGTTGATGAACGTGTAGTCGGCGTTGGTTTGCTTGTGCCGAAGTTTGACGATCTGCGGCTCGCGTTCGAATCGATCCCCACTGTCGCTCCACTTGTAGTGGGAGAGCAGTGAAACGCGATCGGTACGATAAATTACCACGTAGCGCTCCTTGTATGAGCTGCGGCCGATGGCGCTGGTGACTTTGTACGACCAGTCGTAACCGCTAACACTTTCCAGCGCAGAAGTGAGGCTCGCCGCACTTCCCGAGTACATCACCTCTTGAAGGAACGCGACGTCGAAACCATTTCCGGCAGATGCGCTGTTACCGAAGTCTTTCCACATTTGGTTCGCGTAGGTTGTCCAATTGGTTTCGCCGCTCCAACCGGCGTGGCGAGTGTTCCATGAAATGACCCGAAGGTAAGAGCCAGCATCAGCCAACCCCGGGAGTGCGAGAGCCAGCGCAAGCGCCAGCGAAACGAGGGTATTCCGAACGGTCATTTGCCGCCCTCCATAGGTGAGAAAAATTTCAGACCATGGCCTGGTTCCAAGGAAGCGTTTCAGCGTGCACAGTTCCGCTGTTTGTTCAACAGTTGATTCCGCGACAAATGCGTGTCGAATGGGTGAAGCGCCCTTCAACCCTCATCACCATGGGAAATCGCTGCGCGATCTGGTGCTGGCTAGTATTCAAGCTTCAATGATTCGTCCAAGTCATCGTAGACTGCAATCCCTCGCTCCTCGAGTCGAGAGATCGCGCGGGGAGAGAACTTTCCAGTGCAGTAGACATTGATCGCAGCGCCGGGATCGTTCGAGTCCCTCATCGCCAAGAGTTGCTCTGACACCGAATCTGAGAAGTAGGTCCAGCGGACAAAATCGACAGGCAGCGCCACCGTCAAACCACCGCTTTCGGTAACCCCCACAGGAAAGTCGTGTACGAATCCGATGCCAGTTAGCGGCTCGGACTGTTGATGATAGTGAGCCAGCATTTCGATGAGTTGTTGAAAGAAGAGGCCTTCCTCGAGAGAACGAACCTGACAGGCGAGCATCAGCAATGGGTCCAGATTCTGAACTCCCTCCAACTCACCAGCCGATCTCGTGATCAAAAGTATCATCCGAGGCGAAAGATTCGGATGGGCGAGAAAAGTATAACGCGTATCAGCAGAAACGCCCAATGCTTCCAACTCGTCATTCGCCAACTGCCTCAACGTACCGGGCGAAAGCTCCTCAATGTACTCATCAACATTGTTGACGTAACCGACCGTACTGACCGCCTGCAAGAACGGCCCACCAATTGGAAGGGTCAGAATTGAAGGCGTCCACGCGCCGCTACTACCCGCGTATCCGACCCGATCCAGTTCGTCTTGAACCTTTTCATTATCAGTATAAACATCCACTCCCGTCTCTGCGGCGGCTTTGCGTTTGTACTTTGACACAGATACCAACGAGCTAAAGTATGAGTCTTCTGTTTCAGACTTTCCGGTGAGGTAACTCACCCATGTTGACTTAACTGCGATCTTTCCACCTTGTGCCATCCTGCCCGCAGTGTCGATCGGGTGCGTGACCAGGGACTTTGCACCATCAACCGGATCGAGCGCCGAGTCCACGGCGGCGGAAGTATAGCTGTCGTAGTCTCCCAGCTCCCGAAGCAGCGGAAGCGCCCTAATCTCGTCGATCCGTCGACGAAGCATCGCCCTTCCGAGGGCTGTGTACTCGCCCTCATCAGAGTTAACACGATATAGAAAAAGAGGCCCGAGAATCATTGCTGTGTCCTCGACGACGAACCCTTCACCACTGATCAGTTCGGAAGGAAGAAAGTCCGCGACTTCATATTCACGAGTCGACTCGTAATCGCCTAGTTTGCCGGTGGGTGCTTGCCTCATCGTATGGGCGAGGAGCGTTCCCTTCTTGATCTCAAACCGGGCACCACGCTGAATGCAACCGGTAGCAACCAATACGACTGCAATCACCGCTGCTGATGTCCTTAACCCCGATGTACATTTCCGACCCTTCATCATGTGCCCTCTTCTAAAGCTCTCGCTGTTAACTCGAAGAACTACGCTCGTCTGCTGAAAAGCGCCCCGCTGTACGAGACCGCTTAGTATGCCATGAAGCCCGCAGGGTCGACGTCAATTTTTCCGCGATTCAGCAAAACCGACAATGTGTCTGAGAATCCGTTGGTCGCAATCAGATCAACAATATCGTCTCCGTTGAAATCTGCGCTAGCGATGCCGAAAGGATTTACTCCTACTGCAAAGAGCTGTGGACTTTCGAATGACCCCGCTCCGTTCCCAAGGAGCACCGATACGTTGCCCGAACCCCCATTCGCACTCACCAGATCGCTAAAACCGTCACCATTAATATCACAGACTATCACTTCGAACGGTCCGCCACCGGCATCGTGGTAGACTGCATCAGCGAACGTCCCATCTCCGATACCACCTATCCCGTTCCCGATGAGAACCAGCACTGTCAGACTCTCACGGTTTGCCGTAACAATGTCAGTGATTCCATCGTCGTTCAGATCACCAATCGCGAGACCCGTCGGATCCGATCCGGCACTGTAGCTAACCGAATCCGAAAAGGTGCCATTTCCGTTTCCAATCAATACCGAGAATGAGTCCGAGAACCGGTTGATGACTACCAGATCTGCGACGTCGTCGCCGTTGAAGTCGCCCGACGTGATGTGAATTGGAGTATCACCAACTGCATAGTTTGTTGGGGCTCCAAACGTGCCATCGCCTGTTCCTGAGGACCCATTGCCCAAGAGGATCGAGACCGAGTTTGATATGATGTTCGAGGTCGCCAGGTCTGAGATGCCGTCGCCATCAAAGTCTTCCACTACAACACCGAGCGGGCCTCGATCTGTTGAGTACTCAATAGCATCGTCGAAGGTTCCATCTCCAACACCTCCGCTACCGTTCCCAATGAGAATCGATACGCTCAGCGACAGTTGATTCGCAGTAACCAGATCGGTGATACCATCACTATTGAAATCTCCTAACTCGACATCTGAAACAACTTCTCCTACGGCAAGAGTGTCCCAAAACATGAAGGTCCCATCGCCAATGCCATTAGAACCACGGCCAAGTAGCACTGTGAGCTCATCTGAAGAAGAGTTTGTCGTTACGATATCCGCGATAGCGTCTCCGTTGAAATCTCCGGTGGCAGCGGCGCCAGGCTTAAGACCGGCAAAATACTCTGCGTTGGCAGAGAACGTACCATCGCCGGCGCCTTCAACGCCGTTTCCGATCACAATTGTGACGAGATCAAACTCAGGGCCTGCAACGGCGAGATCCACTATTCCATCACTAGTGAAGTCAGCGGCAGCGAGAGCTGCCGCGTCCAAACCTGCGGGGTAGTTGACTGCGTTTGTAAACGTTCCGTCTCCCACTCCCTCGCTCCCCTTACCGATCAAGACTGAGACGTCGTGCGAGTCGCCGTTTGCGATTATGAGGTCATCAATTCCGTCGCCATCGAAATCTCGTACCAAGACGGATTCAGGCCTATCGCCGACGCCGTAGTTGACCGCGCCCGCGAAAGTGCCGTCACCCATTCCCGATGAGCCGTGACCTATAAAGATGGAAACATTAAGTGTAGAAGTGTTCACCACTACAAGATCAGTGATTCCGTCGCTGTTGAAGTCTCCCGTCTCTATGGCGACTGGTCGGCCCATCGCTGTGTAGTCGGTTGGGTCATCGAACGTACCA
>JAUIJJ010000301.1 GCA_030431385.1 bacterium
TCATCGAAGGAATCGCGCGCACAGGATTGAAGTAACCTCTCTCTCACGCGTACCATGCGCTTGGACCGTGCGGCTTCCCTTGACTTAGGGCGTCCCGGCACGGACCTTGCCCCTTCCCATTTGTGGGAAAACTCCACTATTTGGCTTAAAATCCCCGTGTTTCGCCCACCCACCCACCACATTCTTAGGAAGTGAGGACCTGTAATTGACGTTCGGGAAACAATTTAGCCGTGCCATCGAGGCACTCGGTCGACCTCTGATGGCTGCTACGCTGGTCGTAGCCGTCGCCGGAGGAGCTTCTGCCCAGAAGGCAGAAACCCGCAAGCAACTCGAAGATCAGATCATCGAACAGTTGATCCACCACCCAGATTCACACGACCACGATCATGTAGGTAAGTGCTTCGTCTGGGGAGCGATGAGCGTCATCGTCGCCGACGACACCACAGAAGAGGGCCTCCGCGAGGTTCTGAATCGCCTCCCATCGCCAGAAGAGACGTTTACCTTCGGCGAGGCAGGGCGTTACCAAAACTTTGATCGATGGACTCGCACTGCCACCGACGGTTCGGTTTCGATTCGCGAGCCAATCACACTCACGTATAGTATCGTTCCCGATGGCATCACCATCCCGGGCTTTAACGGCGAGTCAACTTCTCCGAGCGAGGCGTTCGCCGTTCTCGACGGTCGATTCGGAACCACCGAAGCATGGCTCGCTCAGTTCGACGCGGCCTTCGGAAGGTGGGGCGAGTTGACTGGCCTCACTTACGTCCGCGTGGATGATGACGGTGCAAGTTTCAACAACGGCACCGGCGTTCTCGGCCTTCGTGGCGACGTTCGCATTTCAATGCACTCCATCGACGGTAGCAGCAACGTTCTGGCATACAACTTCTTCCCGAGCGGTGGCGGCGACATGGTCATGGACTCCGACGACGCCAGCCTCTGGGGCAACTCCACGAATAACTTCCGAGGGCTTCGCAACGTGCTCATGCACGAACATGGTCACGGCCTCGGCTACGGCCACGTCGACCCGATCAATCGCACGAAGCTCATGGAAGCCTTTTTGGCGACCAACTTTGACGGCCCTCAGCTGGATGACCGACGCGGCGGGCAGCGCACTTACGGCGACCCCTACGAGTCCAACGATAACGCCGGAGAAGCGACTCCGATTTCGGTACCCGTTACCGTAGACGGCTCCATGGCTTTCCATCTGGACACCGTTAGCCTCGAAGACGACACCCAGCAGGACTGGTACTCATTCGACGTCCCCGATTCGACGTTCCTCGACATCTCGATCACACCAATCGGTGTCACTTACGCACAGGGTCCGCAGGGCGGCACGACCGCGAACGTGAACTCGCTAGCGAGGCTCGATCTTGCCTTTGATATCGTCAAAGACGGGACGACGCTGATCCAGCGCAACGAGAGCGCAATCGGTGTTGCCGAGACTCTCGATCAGTATTTTCTGGCCGAGGGAGCTGGCACGTACCATCTCCGCGTTTACACGCCGTCGGCCACCAACGATGTTCAGGAGTATGAGATCGACATCGTGGCCTCCAACCCTGGCGGCCCGACGCCAACGCCGTCTCCCTCTCCGACTCCTCGTCCCACGCCTTCGCCGACGCCCACCAACTGCGTGAACGCGGTTAGCAATGGTGGCTTCGAGCTTGGAGCGGGAACCGGGTTCTGGGTGGAAACTTCGAGCCAGTTCGACTCGCCGATCGCCATGGAGCCGTTACTCGCCAGAAACGGCGATTGGCTTGCCTACTTCCGCAACGACGCAGCGCAGGAAACTGCCAAGCTCGTTCAGGATGTCGTCATTCCCGTTGGTGCGGACACCCTCCGATTCTTCATTGAAATGAACGGTGAAACTGACGACTCAAACAGCACTATGATTGTCTTCGTCGACGGAACTTTCGAAACGATCCTTCGCGGTAACCAGTTGGATGAATTCGAGGAGTTCACACCCGTCGATATCGACATCTCAGACAAGGCAGACGGCCAGGCGCACGAAATCTCCTTCGAAGTACAGATTAGCCAGCCGGACATCGAGTTCCTGATGGACGACGTCGAGATTCTGGTATGCAACGTCGCCACCCCCACGCCGACGATGTCACCGACTCCGACAGCGACGCCATCCCCGACGGCTACACCGACGCCGACGGATTCTCCGACCGCAACACCGACACCCACGGAGACCCCGACGCCGACAGAAACGCCTACTCCGACTGCCACCGCGTCACCCACCGCGTCGCCTACTCCGACAGTGACAGCAACCCCGACTCCGACCCCTGAAACACCGGACGAGATTGAGTTCGAGTACGAGACGGATCAGGAAGGTTGGGGGTTCTTCGCTCCGGCAGAATTCAGCGCACCGGTCGATGAGTCTACAACCGGCTCGCTGCGCGTGCGTACCGTCGACAATCGAAACAGCTTCGGCTTCTTCGAGTCGCCGTTGATTCAGATTGAAGAAGCGACCGCTGGTCGCGGCGATATTCCCAATCTCATTAAGGGAAGCACCGGCGAAAACTCGCTGTTCCGCACCAGCTATCGCGTCTCAACAGATGTCGAGGAGCCGCTCGATGTTCCCGTGTTCCGCGTTCGTTCCTCGACGGCGGACTTCCAGCAGGGCGATGTTCTTGCGCTGACCTCCATCGGAGATACGGAGCTGACACCGGGTAGCAAGTCCCGCGACTACGACCAGTACTTTGCGCAGCCGCAGGGTATGGACGCTTTCCGGATGAACTTCGACGTGATGAACTTCGGAGCCGTCGACGCAGAGAACGCGCTGTTCACCATTGATCGCGTGATGGTCGAATCAGTTGGCGCAGAGACTCTCGTTAACGGTCAGGTTGTCGCCGACATGGACCTCACAACTTCGACTGAGGGCTGGACGGTGCGCGGCGCCGAGCCGCTCGATGCACCGGCTGTCGCCGATTCCAGCAACGGTCTCCTCCTTCAGGGCACGCCGAAGCCGGACCGCGGTAGTCTTGCTCCGATCTTCGGCTACTGGGGAATCGACACGACCACGAGCATTGAGCCAGGAAAGTTCTATCGCCTCACTTGGACGGTGCGCTCCACGGCCTCAGACCTTGAGGTCGAGAACGTTCCCGCTTTCCGCCTGCGCTTCAACGACTCGTCGTTCGAGTACTCGACGTACCTCAATGTCGAATCCACCGGCGCGGCAAACCGCATCCCCACCGCGACCACGCCTGTCGAATACACGCAATACTTCATCGCGGCAGACGAACTCGCCGACAGCACGTTCATCTTCTCCTTCGATTACCTGTACGTTCCCGAGTCACTGAACGATCCGGGCATCGCCGTGGTCTTGGAGAACCTGAAAATCGAGAGCTTCGATTCTCCGAGGTAATCTCAATCGACACGACACCAACAAGAAAGCCCCCGGTTCGCCGGGGGCTTTCTGTTTGTTTACTGATGCGATGAAGCTGAGACTTGCCTAGCCAGCCTTGCTGTCTTCGACTTGATGGGCGGCCATTTCGCCGGCGATGATCTTCTCGCTCCAATGGCAACGCGCCATGTGCCCGTCTTCGATCTCGCGCATTTCAGGGACTTCATTGAGACACTCGGAGGTCGCGAAGGGGCAACGTGTGTGGAACCGGCAGCCGGTGGGGTGGGCGTCGGGGGACGGCACCGCGCCAAGGATCGGTTGGAGCCGCTTCTTCTCCAGAATGTCACTGAGCTTCGGCCGCGAGTTGAGCAGCCCCAGCGTGTACGGATGCATGGGTTGTTCGAAGATCTTATCCGTGGCGGCGTATTCGACAACTTGACCGGCATACATGACCGCGACGTGGTCGCTGATCTCGGCGATGACGCCGAGATCGTGAGTGATCATCAAGATCGAACTACCGTAGCTGTCCTTGAGGTCGGCCATAAGGTCGAGAATCTGCGCCTGAACTGTTACGTCGAGCGCAGTCGTCGGCTCGTCGGCGATGAGAAGGTCGGGGTTGCATGCGAGAGCCATGGCGATCATGACGCGCTGGCGCATGCCGCCGGACATCTGGTGAGGATAGTCGTGAACCCGCTGCTTGGCAGCGGGAATCTTCACGAGTTCCAGCATCCTGACGGACTCTTGAATCGACTCCTTCTTGCTCATACCTTGGTGGATGCGAAAGACCTCGCCGATCTGATCACCGATGGTGAACACCGGGTTGAGGGAGGTCATCGGCTCCTGAAAGATCATGGAGATTTCGTTGCCGCGGACTTTGCGCATGTCGCGCTCGGAGAGGCGGAGCAGGTCGCGGCCTTTGAAGAAGATATTTCCGCTGACGATTCGCCCGGGGGGCTGAGGGATCAGGCGCATCACGGAGAGTGATGTCACCGATTTCCCGCAGCCGGACTCGCCCACAATGCCCAGCGTCTTGCGCTGGTGGACCTTGTAGGTGACGCCGTCGACGGCTTTGCTGACGCCGTCCTGACTATAGAAGTAAGTGCGTAGATCGCGGATTTCGAGGAGGGGCCGCTCGTCACCTATTGGCTGTTGTTGTTCGCTCATCGCGTCTCATTCGTTTCTCGAATCAATGATTGTCACCCATTCTGTTCACTGGCGGGGGAGTCGTCAAGCACTGCGCGATGGGCTCGAACTTCAATTGGCGGGCGGCTCCAATACACCCTTGCGAAACTCGCCCTTTTCGTTCGCCTGGAAGTACTCTCCGGATTCCAACTCAAGGCACGTGAGCCAGCCATTGCCGTACACCCACGTATCGATGCAAACCGCGTGGCCGAGGTTTCGCGGCCTGCCATCGCGTTGGGTCGTGTGGCCGCAGATGGTTCGTTTACCGGAGATGTGCGGACCTGGATCGGTGAATACGTTCCAGAACAGGCAGTAGTCCGACTGTTCCTCGAGCGGTGTGCTCGGATCGATCGTGGCGTGGGTGATGATATCGGTGTCGGTCTCACACCAGGCGCGCGCTTCGTCGAAGAACTGCATGTGCTCTTCCGGCATATCGCGAAGGTGCTCGATGCCGTAGGACTGGAGAGTCTCCCGACCGCCGTATCCCAGCCAATC
>JAUIJJ010000302.1 GCA_030431385.1 bacterium
TCTTCGCTCCAACTAAAATCCTTGCTCGGGCGCCTCTCCTCGGGTGATTATCGCTGTGGGTTAACGATTGCGCGAAAGTGCGCAATCGGGGCAGGAATTCCTCCGGCCATCGATCACCGCAAAGGGAACGCACCCACCGATGAAACAATTCGCCGTCAAGACAGCCATCGCCGCAGCTCTCATCCTTGCAACCCCGCTCTCGGCCGATCCACCGCAACTCTCGTGGCACTGGCACATGCACCAACCGATCTACTGGAACGATCAGGGCGATCCGGCTCGGACCGGTGGCGTGGATCGCTACGAGTACGCCGCCGAGTCGATCACCGCGAAGAACCTGGGCCGACCAAGCCCGGAAAACGACCTCGACGAAATCTTCGGAAAGCCCGACCGGGTCGCGGCGTATCAGCACAGGCCCAAAGACTCACTCGGGCTGATCGGCGGCTACGCTGATTCGGGAGCGTCGATGAGTTACTCCGGCGCGTTGGTCGAAAACGTTGATAGCCTCGCCTTTTCGGGCTTCTTCGGTTACGGAAACGGCTGGGAGAACAACCTCATCACGGCGAACAACTGGAACACGACAGGCGGTAAACCACGCCTCGACATCGTGAACTTTAGCTACCACCACGGCCTCCTCGCGCTGCTGAACGAGGAAACGGTCTACATGGAACTGAAACTGATGCAGGAGAAGGTGAAGGAGCGCTTCGGCAGCTCCGCACTTTCGCGTGGTTTCTTCCCCACGGAAATGTGTTGGTCACCTCACCTCATCCCCGTGCTCAAGGAGCTCGGGATCGAGTGGTCCATCGTTTCCGGCGAGCACGTCGCCAGAGCGTGCCCTGATTTCCCGCTCGTTCTCGGCAGTGGGGGTGTGAACTGCGAGCCGCCCAACCGCGCCGATCAGATCAACCCCAACGGCGTAAACTTCACACGCAAGACTATCAGCCGTGGCTGCTCGCCAGTCGGCGCGAACCCGATGTCCTACCAACCTGCCTACACCAAGTGGGTAAATCCAGACACCGGTGTTGAGGAAAAGATCATCGTGATCCCTTCCGACCAGGGCTGGGGCTGGGAGGACGGCTACGGCTGCATTAACTCAGGATTCATGGCCGACCTCGCCACGCACAACGATCCCGCCCGCCCGTCGCTGGCGCTGTTGACCCATGATGGCGACAACGCTTTCGGAGGCGGATTCAGCTATTACAACGAGTGCGTCCCGAATCTCGCCAATGGCGTCGTCAATGGCGGCAACGGGCTGAAGACAATTGAAGAATACCTTCAGGACTATCCGCCCAACCCTAATGATGTCATTCATGTAGAGCGCGGCGGCTGGGTGAACGCCGATAGCGATTTCGGCTCGCCGTCGTTCATCAACTGGAACTACCCGCCGCTCGATTCGACGGGAACGCCTGACCCGGAGAACGGCTGGCACGAGAAGATGCGCGATATGGGGATCTTCACCGCCACGCTCAATCGCGTTCTCACAGCACAGCAGATGTCTCAGCAAGCGGGCACCTACTCCTCACCGAATTTTCAAGACATACTCCACCCCAACGCGTCGATGCATCCGGTAGACAGGGCGTGGCACTATCATCTTGGGTCGCTTGATTCAGGAAACGTGTACTTCGGTCCGGCGCTTGATCTTGAGATGAAGGCGACGCTTGGCGCGAACGAAGCCGTCGAGCACGCCGACGCCGCAATGTCTGCCGCTCGCGGGGTCGCTGTCACGAGTGACGAAACTCCCCCGACGATCTGGATGCCCCAGCGGTGGCCCTACAATCCCGGCGGCCAAAACTACGGCGTCGCCCACGGCTATAGCGAGTACTTCGACGACGGCGATTTTCACATCTATACTTTTATTCACGATGTGAGCGGACCCGCGACGGCGACGCTCAAGTATCGCATCGACGGCGACAAAACTAACCCCCTCTCGTCAAATCAAAACGAAACCTACGCCGGTGGGGGAGAAGTCGGCGAGTGGCAGTCCCTCCCGATGACCCGTCGCGTCTTTCCGAAGGACAATGTTTACAGCAACCCCAACATCAACTTCTACGAATTGCCGACGTACATCTCGGACTACTATTGGGTCGAAGTCACGGACATCCGCGACGAACTGATCGACTACTACATCGAGTCCGAAGACACGGAAGGCAACGTCTCGAAGTCTCCCATTCAGCACGTTTACATCGGCGATGGCAGCGGATCGAGCGGTGGCAATGCGGGTATCGTTCTCGACCCCGAGCCGCCCGTCCGGGGCCAGAACGTCACGATCACATACGATGCGACAGGTCGGCCGCTCGACGGCGCCTCAGCCGTCAATATCCACCGCGGAAAGAATGGCTGGACGTCGGTTACTGACGATTCAATGACGGACCTCGGAGCCAATATGTGGGAGGTCACGTTCCTCGTGGACGCCGATGCCACCGTCATCGACTTCGTCTTCAACGACGGCGGAAGCGTTTGGGACAACAACAGCGGACAGGACTGGCACATCGCCACCTCCGGCGACCCAACGCCCACCTCGACACCTTCGCCGACTCCGACCGCATCGCCAACCCCTACGGCGACGCCCACCGGCCCCACGCCAACCGTCACTCCGACTCTGGCGCCGACGATGACACCCACCATGAGCCCCACACCGACACCGGGGGCGATGAATCCCTTTGTCATGGACGGGCAGATCGACGGCGATGCCTGTGAGGTGCAGCCCGGTTTCTTCGTCGCCGAGAAGGAAGGCTGGCTCTACGTCGCCACCGACGAGGTCTTCCAAGAAGACGTTTTCCTTTACGTGTCCGACGACCCTTCCAGCCTCCGCGCCGCCAATTGGGGGAAGGCG
Source organism: bacterium (assembly GCA_030431385.1). Taxonomy (GTDB): domain Bacteria; phylum Sumerlaeota; class Sumerlaeia; order SLMS01; family SLMS01; genus JAUIJJ01. Next base: position 2,831 of record JAUIJJ010000302.1, read on the forward strand.
GGCCAGGTCGGAGAATGGACGCACTTCCTGGCAGCAGAACAAAGCAACGCATTTTCAGGCTGGTTCGATTCCGTCGAGGATATCGTCCCCGCCGACCCGACCAACTTCGGTCAAATCCGTAACGCCAACATCCTCGAAGGAGCCCTCCGAAAGAGCCTCGCGGGAGGCTCGACAACCCACGTCTCCCTCGGCTTTTTCGAGACCAATGACAGCGGAGCGCTCGTCAGCCAGGCCCCCGCAGGCAACGCCGATGGCAACATTGACGGCGATGAATTTCTCACGATCACGACCGGCAATGAAATCTGCGGCGTCACGCCGACACCGACGGCCACCCCGACGGCAACGCCGACTCCCACGTCGACCGCTACCCCCACGCCGACGCCGACGATGACGGCAACACCGACGCCCACCCCGACTCCCGATCGACCGAAGATCTGGATCGGAAAGTACGAAGACGTCCCGCTCGGTACTGCCATGGGGCAGGAGTGGTTTGAAGAGTTCCAAGATTGGGACTACGAGGACTGCCGCCAGGTCGACGGCCGCAGCGACTTCACGCCGCTCAACGACGGAGGCGATAACGCCCGCGACCTCGTTGCGCTCTACACCTACGACGACACCGAGTACGACCGCTTCAACTTCCGCGCGGATTTCCTGGACCTCTTCTTCGAGGCAGAGAACGGCAGCGTCGATTTGTACCTGCTGCTCCGCTTGAACGAAGGCGAACCGAAGAATTCGAGTTGGCCAGATTCCCTCGCCGGCGATGCGCCGAACGTCTCTTGGGACGTAGCAATTGGCCTTTATAGCAATGAGTTCTGGAACATCTACGACGACACCGGTGCTGTCCTCAGTAGCCAATCCACCAATCCTGAGCAACTGATTGGCTCCTACTGGAATGGCGACCTCGATTCGGTTGAATTCGCCATCGAGCGCACGCTTCTAACTTCTCAGGGATGGGACGGCAGCTCGCCGATAACGATTCAGGCGGCGACCGCAAAGGACCTCAGTGGGGCCGTCGCAGACACGCTCCCCAACGGCGGCAGCTTCAACACAACCAGCAACTGCCCAACGGCAAAGTTCGCCTTTGTGCTCCACGGCAATCAGGCGATCAGCAAGGCAGACGGAATTCAGGATCTTGTCTGGAACACCAGCACCACCACTCCGAACGGTCATCCGACAGGCTACCGGCGCGCGCTCGAATCGGCGCGGCTCTTCGGTGTTCCGCCTAACATTCACGTCTCGGCGACGCTGGTTTCCTCCGCGCTATGGGCGCTCAAGGCCGGCCAGCCCGATAGCGGTGTCGCCTTTGTGGAAGAGATCGCCCAGTTCCTCGACGGGGATCCTTCTAACGGCGAAGGCTCCGTAATCTGGGGCGTTTACAGCGAGCACATCATGCCCTTCTTCGAGGGCGCAGTGAACCAGGACTCGATCCAGCTAAACGAGGAGTACCTGCAACGCGTCTTCGACGTCCCCGCACCCAACGCGAATTCGGTTTTCTGGATTCCCGAGCGAGTTGTGCGCGGCGCGACCTTCAACGATCTCACGGCGACCGGTTACGGCTGGACGATTCTGGATCAAATCAATCACCTCGCCGAGTTGTTCGGAAACGAGCATACTCAAGGGCATCAGATTCACACCATCAACGGCGTGAACGCGTTCATGATCAACGATGAGCCTGACCGCTTCAAGTTCGCGAACACAGACGGCGGACTGTGGATCAGCACGCGCGAATTGCTGATCGACAAGCTGTTCCAAGACCCGGAACAGCTCACCCTCGTTTTCGATGATTGGGAAGCTTACGCCGGCAGATCGTTCCTTTCCTTCAACACCGGGAGCGATAACCCCGATAACTTCCACCGCAACCTCCGTTGGCTCGCCAATCACCAGTGGATCGAAGTCGTTTCTCTGGAAGACATCGCCGGCCGTGGCTGGGCGACGGTCGATCACGGGACCGATGTGAACCTTCCTTTCGAGACCTACGACTTCCTCGACTTTGCAACTCAGGGGAGCTACGAAAACTGGTACCAGGGGTCCGCTATCGAGGAAGAATTCGCCAGTTTCTTCCCCCCGATTCGCGGCGATCTTTCCACGAACGCGACGAAACAGTTCGGCGCGTTGGAGACTTACAATCCCTCCAATGGCGGTACCTTCCCGAAAGGCGCAGGGACCATCGCCCACGACCAGCAGG
>JAUIJJ010000303.1 GCA_030431385.1 bacterium
GCGGGCTGACTCACTTGCGCGGCCCGTGCAGTTTCAGCACGAACGAAGAGTGCGGAATGTTGGTCGAGGGGTTCCATATTCCGCCTAGCATCATGATGCCGTGGAATCCGCCGATCTATCCCGAGCTGGTGGAAAAGGCGGGCTACGCCAAGGCCAAGGATCTCACCTCTTGGTGGATTTCTGAAGACTGTTACAACGAGCGATTCGGAAGGCTCGTCGGAGTCGTTGAAAAGAAGCTCGCGCGACAGGGCCTCAAGTGTAAACTCCGCACGATGGACATGAGCCGCTTTCACGACGAGCTCGAGCGGGTGCGAGTGATCTACAACAAGGCGTGGGAGAAGAACTGGGGATTCGTCCCCATGACTGAGGCCGAGATTAACCACATGGCCAATGAAGTGCGCTCTCTAATGGACCCGAAGCTTGTCGTGTTTGCTGAGATCGATGGTGAGCCGGCTGGATTCAGCTTCACACTCCCCGACTACAACATTCCTCTCGCGCACATGGAGGGCAAACTGGGGCCGAAGCAGATCGCGCTGTTTCTCCTGATGAAGAAGAAGATCAAGATGGCGAGGATGCTGACGATGGGCGTCATCGAAAAGTATCGGCGCATTGGCCTTGAGGCGCTCCTGATTCAGGAAATGATTATCAACAGCAGGGCACGGGGCATCCATCAGGCGGAGTGCGGGTGGATTCTCGAGGACAACTTACCGATGAGCCGGACTCTCGAAAACATCGGCGCGCAATGTTACAAGACACATCGCATATATGAGAAGGAACTGGGTGCCGACAATTGAGCGCTAAACAACAGTCAGCAACCGACAGACTTGAGCAACTCCGCGTTCATCTGGAGGCCGTCGAGAGTCAGCTCCAATCGCCGGAAGTCGCCAGCGACGTTCGCCGAATGGCAGAACTTGGGCGCGAGCACAACCGGCTCCAAGAGACGATTTCTTTGGCGGAGCGGCTCGTCGATTCCGAGGACCGGGTCCGTCAGGCGCGCGAGATACTGAAGACGGAAAAAGACTCAGAGATGGTAGCCCTCGCCGAGATGGAAATCGAAGAAGCGGAGCCTCTTATCGAGGAGCTCTCCGAGGAACTTCGCTATCGCTTGATCCCCCCCGACCCATTGGATTCGCGCGCGGTCATTATGGAAATCCGAGCCGGAACCGGTGGCGAGGAAGCCGCCCTCTTCGCAGGGGATTTGCTGCGCATGTACTCTCGCTATGCAGAGACCCGGGAATGGAAGGTCGAGCTAATGAGCTCCACCGATAGCGAGATGGGAGGGTTCCGGGAGGTCGTCGTGACGATCACCGGCGACAACGCGTGGCGTGACCTGAAATTTGAAAGTGGTGGACACCGAGTGCAACGCGTTCCTGCAACAGAAACGCAGGGCCGGATCCACACCAGCGCGGCGACCGTGGCAGTGCTTCCCGAGGCCGAGGAAACGGATCTGATTATCAACGACGCCGACATCAAGGTAGACACCTACCGCGCTAGCGGAGCGGGTGGACAGCACGTCAACAAGACGGAAAGCGCAGTGAGGTTTACGCACCTTCCCACCGGCATCGTCGTGCAATGTCAGGATGAAAGAAGCCAGATCAAAAACCGTGCGAAAGCGATGAAAGTTCTTAGGGCGCGGCTGCTCCAGTTTCAGCAGGAACGCGAGAACAAAGAACGCGCCGACCTTCGCAAATCGCTAGTCGGAAGCGGCGATCGCAGCGAACGCATTCGCACCTATAACTTCCCGCAAAACCGCGTATCGGACCACCGGATCAACCTCACACTCTACAACCTCGATCACTTGATCGAAGGCGACATGGAGCAGCTGCTGAGCTCGCTCCGCAAAGAAGAAATGAATCGTAAACTGGAAGAGATTAGTCAGTAGGGCCGAAAATTCTTACTCGCTGACGACACCCAGAGAAGCAAGCATCGCCACGAATTCCGGCTCTCTAAAGCCTCGTTCGCGAAGGTCGCGGTGCAGCGTCTCGGCTGCCTCTGTTTTGCCCGAAAAATAAAGCGCTGCCACATGAGCTGCGCAGTACTCAACACGCCCTGATCCGTCTGTCACTGGAGTGATGTACTCAAGGGCCTCTCCAAAGTAGAAGCTTGCTTGAGAATGGTTCCCTTCTCGGCGCTCAACTCGTCCCTGCAGCAACTTCATCCACGCAAGGCTCGCCGCTTGATTGACGTTAGTCGGTGAGCGCTCGTGGAGCCTCTGCGCAATCTCCAACGCAGTTGCGAGGTGCACGTTTGCAAGTTCGACATTGTCCGCGAGAAACTCGCTGTTCGCCACCCGGTACAAATTCCAAGCCTTTTCTTCGAGCGTGTGGATGTCGTCGGGACTTTGAGCCAGCGTGAGCTCTCTCAAGCTGAGGGCGCGCTCGTACTCGCCGAGCGCCTCATCGTGCCGACCCAAGGCATCCAGCGCCTGGCCGGCATGTTCGTGGGACCACGCCAGCTCGTTGGGCAGACTATTGTTGGTCGGATCGCCCTCGTGTAACCCTTTCAGCAGCGCCAGCGCCTGTCGGTGGGTTTCCAAGGAAGCCTGCGGGTCGCCCATATACAACTGTAGCTCACCCAGACTGCCAAGACTCCAAGCCAAGCGCGCCTTCCAAGTCGCGTTGTCCGGCTCGTTGGCGAGCAACTTCCGGCGGTAGAACAAGGTCCGCTCAACCACATCAAGCGCCCCGACCAGATCGCCCTGATCGATGAGAATAACTCCCATCGTTCCCAGAGTCCACGAGAGGCTTCCCATTAGCGCCTCATTTTGAGGGTCGCCATCGAGAAGCTTCTGCCGAATGAGTTCGGACTTTATGAGGTACTCATGCGCGTCCGATGGCTCACCCTGACGCCAGCGAATCACCCCCAATTGATTGAGAGACGCGGCCACTTTATCGCGGCGATCGACATCGTCGGGAAGTGCCGTCGACATCGCCTGCCGAATCGACAGTGCTTCATCTTCAATTCGATACGCTTCTTCCAAATCTCTCTGGTGGTAGAGGTACCTAGAGAGGGCGGCCAGATTGTCGGCAAGAAGCATCTTGAGCTGTGGCGAATCGTCGTTTTCTGAGAGGCTCCGAGCTGTCGCGATAGCCGCGTCGTACGCATGGCGAGCCTCGCCGAGTTCTCCCTGGGCACGCAAAACTTCGGCGATGTTTCGTAGCGCGAGCGACCGCTGCTGCATTGCTTGCAGATCGCTGCTTTCGGCGGGAATGCTCTCGAAGTAGTCCATCGACTCGCCGGCAACCTGCTCTAACAGGTCCAGACGTCCCAGCGGCTCCAACCCTCGGTACATATCGTCGATGAGGAAGTTCACGAGGCCCTCCGCCTGTTGACGGGAGAGTTCCGCGCGGTCGCGTTCGTCCTGAAGGCGGACACGCGCCACTTTCTGATCGAATGAGTACTTCGCCCCGAACGCGATCAGCGCGATGAAGAAAATGCCACTAATGATGCTTAGGTGGCGGCGCTGTCGATTCACCCTCTGCCGATTCATCCGAGCAGTCGAGATTTCAGCTTTGAGACGCTCTCTTTCCTCCTCCGCTTCAATCTCCGGCAGAATCGTGCGCGCCAATCGTAGGTCATCAGCTTCAAGGGCAACCTGTGTCCATCGGCGAACAACCGTTTGGCGCAACTCGCCCGCCTCACCATTCCCGGGCCACAAGGTCAGCGCGCGGGTCAGTCGCCTGTCAGCTTCGCCCAATTCCTCGTAGCGGCTCGTCACCTTTACCTCGTCCATCTGAGCGCGGACTTCTGTGGTGATCTCTTCGCTCTCACGCTTCCTGCTACTTCCTCCAAGAAACTCCTGAATCGTGTGGCGGAAGTCCTCCACGGACTGAGGTCGTTCCGTGGGATCGGTGCTCAATGAACTGAGAATCAAAAGCCGAAGATCGGGTGGGCAGTGATCCGGGACCGGGTTGATCATGTTTTGTTTCGCCCTGCTATATGCAGAGGAAACGGTCGAAGAGAGATGCGGCGGGCAACCAGCGATGATCTCGAAGAGAATCGCCCCCAGGAGGTAAATGTCGGTGTGATACCCCAATCCCTCGGTATGGCCGAGCGCCTGTTCGGGGGCCATATACGCAGGCGTCCCGCCTGGGGAAGACGTCGAATCTTTCGTTCTGAACTTCGGCTGCGACCCTGAAGAAATCTGTGGGGCTTTGTCGTCGACTGACATCGCCAGACCCCAATCCAACAGATACACTTCACCGAAATCTCCGAGCACGACCTGTGATGGCTTGAGGTCCAGATGGACAATCTTCTTGGAGTGAGCATACGCGAGCGCGTGGCACACCGATGACAGAATCTTGAGGTGTCTGGAAAGGAAGTCATCGAGATTGAAATCTTCGACGCCCCGCTCCCTTTCCAAGTGGGCTTCCCACGAATCGCCACGCAGGAGCTTCATGGCGAGCAAATGACAAGTATTGCCGAGAATCTGAGTCTGGCTTAGCTCGTAAACCGGAACAATGTTGGGGTGATCGAGTGTCGCGACGGTCCAGGCTTCATGCAGAAAAGGTTCCGCATTTTCGTCCGCTGCGGCCCTGACCAGCTTGATAGCAACCTCGCGGTCGAGGCTGGTCTGCATGGCGTCCCACACCTCTCCCTGCCCGCCCGTGCCGATCCGGGAACGGAGGATGAACTCGGGCGGGCTGTCGGTGCCGTCCAGTGACAGACTTTGGCCCGACTCCGCGCCGCCCTCTTCTCCTCCTCTGGGAGGAAGCGGCGGGACGATTGAATCGAGAACTGTATTGATTTGATCGGTGACTTGAACTTCATCAGAGCTACCGGGAATCATGCCGACAACGGTAGCCCTCAGGGCCGCGCGAGTGCTCGAACACTCAGCCTGTGGCGCGTCCTCGGCAGCGTTGCGTTTCTCTTCAGGTGAAGGGGTAGTCATCCCCTATCTCCTTGGTGATATGTCCGACCCCTGATGGCTCCATCATCAACAGCGATCCCCCATTTATGCAAGGAGAGTTTCATCGTTGAATATTAGAGGCCCCGCATCGGCAACTTATCTGC
>JAUIJJ010000304.1 GCA_030431385.1 bacterium
TACAATGGGCTTCATCAACTGCGAGGAACATCGGGTCCAACCGGTCCAGCCGCTCGATAAACCCATCCATTGCGAGCCGCTCCGGCGAGACATACAAAAGCCGCAGCGAACCCTCTGCGATGGACTGCCGCACTTCGAATTGTTCTTGAGGGTCTTGACCGCTATAAAGGCACCCGGCGCGAACACCCAGCGCGGTCATCGAATCCACCTGATCTTTCATCAGTGAAATGAGAGGTGAGACAACCAGCGCAATACGATCCGCGACGAGCGGCGGGACTTGATAGCAAATTGATTTGCCACCGCCAGTCGGCAGCACAGTCAGCGTGTCGCGCCCTTCCATAACGAGCTCGACCGCTTCCTTTTGCAGCGGCCGGAAGTCGTCGTACCCCCAATATTTTTTCAGTAAAACCTGCGGATTCATCGTGGGTCCCGGTTCCTCAGTCGAGGGGGAGTCTGCAAACCGTGTGCGCATTCGGGCAAACAGAATCGCCGAAAGCTAATCACCTGCGCCCTCTTGAAAGATGGTGGTGAAGATCGGGCGGTGGTCACTTTGCGTTGTCGACTTGATCTCGAAACTCATAAGATTTATTCCCGAATTCACGAACGTGTAGTCGAGATTCCAAATTCCAATTGGAAGATTTGGCCAGGTCGCGAGATAGCGCACGTTACCAGCTTCGACTGCCGCGTCTCGCCAACCTCGCGTCGCTCGGCCGAGCCACCAGCTTCCTCGTTGTGAGTTGAAGTCACCGGTGAACAAGGCCGGAAACGTCTCCGTTTGCATGGCTGCATGAAGCGCATCGAAGGTGAACTGGTCGCGTCTTCTCCGAGGTGGACTGAGATCAACAACGCTGACCGCAATCGGCCCACCCGGCAATTCGATGATCGAGCGAAAAATCTTCAGGTCTGAGTCAGAGATCGTCGTCTGACTCTCTCGGATCGGATACCGCGAGGCGATAGACAGCTGCCGGCCGACCGCCCAGTGATACTCGCTCCCCAACTGCTTCGCCAGTTTCTCAGGCTTGCGCCCTGAAAAAGTCCCCTCCACCAAACAAAGAACATCGGGAGATTCATCAATGATTCGATCGATCACATCCTGCATTCCCCAGCTGTACGACTTTACGTTCCAGGTCATGATGCGGACTGAACCCGGCGGGGCTTTAACTATCGTAGGGCCTTTGAGCAGCGCAGGTTGCTCGCGGTGCAAAACCGGCAACCAGACCACCAACACCGCGGCGGCAAGCGCCGTCTTTACTTTCCATTTCCAAGTGCTCAGCAAAGCGCAAGCCACACCGAACAGTCCCAGTTGAACCGCTGGGAGATACGAGTTGAAACGAATCACCATGTACCGATCATTGATCAGTAACTTAACGAGGAAACTGGCGATGACGCAGAGCGCCGCGGTTCCGGCAACCCAGCGCAGTCGCGTGATAGCTACTCGTACTCGACCTTGATTTCCATCGCCTTCCGGATGTCCGGAATCTGCCAGGTCGTCATGTTCCTCTGTTGTTCGAATTCGACTTTCTCCTGGTTGCAGTAGACAGCGCTCACCTTGCGGTCGGCGCGATGGAGTCGAATCCCCCAAAACTTTCGGGAGGACTTCCAGCTACCCTGTGGCGCACCGATCAGCAGCTTCAAGCCCTTTGAGCTTTCCTCGCCGCTAAACAAGATCATCGTCTCGGCGCCGTCCTGCCACTCGGTGGTGCTGCCGTCATCCTCGACCAGCTTCCCACTCATGCGTACCGATGGGACGACGTCCAGGAACGTAATCTCCGGTTCCGGTTCTTTCGTGTGCTGGCGAGAAGGGTGCACCGGGATGATCGACCCAGCCCGCAGGTAAACCGGTGGCCTGCCAGGGCGAGACTCTTCCACCACCCAACGCCCGCCCTGATGCCGCTCCTCTGTCCACAGGTGCATCCATTCTCCCGGGGGAAGGTACAGCGCCCGATGGTCCTTCCCCGGGTCCATGACCGGCGCCACGAGGATGTCCTTCCCCAGCAGGAACTCGTCGCCAATCCCGAGCACCGTCGCATCCTGAGGGTATTCGAACACCAAAGGGCGATTCACCGGAGCACCCGACTCCGCAGCCTCGACGAAAGCTGTGTAGATGTACGGGAGAAGTTGGTAGCGCAGCTCGATCATTCGGCGCGCGACCTTTTCGACTTCCGGGCCAAAGACCCACGGTTCCTGATCGATAGTCCCCATCGCCGAATGGCCTCGGCAAAACGGTTGAAAGACTCCCCATTCGATCCAGCGAGCGAACAACTGTGGCGTGGCGTCGTTAAAGAACCCGCCAATATCGCACCCGACAAAGGACACGCCCGACAGGCCGAGGCTCAGGTTCAATTGCACGTCGAAGGGCATCGTAGCGAACGCTGCGCGGTTGTCGCCGGTCCAAACCGCCGACCAGCGCTGAATCCCCGCCCAGCCCGAGCGCGTCAGTGTGAAGGGCCGCAGTTCGGGCCGGTGGCTAAGCTGCCCCTCGCAGCTCGTCCTCGCCATCGTCAGGCCGTAAATGTTGTGGACCTCGCGATGGGTCCTGAAGTGCCCGTGGTCGTAGTGAATCGCCTCGTCGAACATCTCGTTCGACTTGCTGTGAGAACCGAAAACCGCCGGCTCGTTCATGTCGTTCCAGATTCCTGATACCCCGAGATCGAGCAGGTGCACGGCCTGCCACTCTCCCCAGATCGTCCGCGTGTTCTCATGCGTGAAGTCCGGAAAGTTCACCTCGCCAGGCCAAACCGTTTCGACGATCAGGCTTCCATCGGGGCGGCGAAGGAAAAAGTGAGGCGTCTTCGCACCGATCGTGCTCGCGTCGTAGTCATCGCGAATCGCGACACCCGGATCGACAATCGTCACGACGCTAAACCCGTCTGCGCCGAGACTCCGTGTCAGCTCGCCCGGGTCGGGAAACGTCTCCTTATTCCAAGTAAACACCGCGTACCTGTCCATGTAATCGATGTCGAAGTAGATGACGTCGCAGGGGATGCGGCGCTTTCGAAACTCGCTCGTCACTTCCCTGATTCGTTCCTCAGTCGGGTAGGACCAGCGGCATTGCTGATAGCCCAACGCCCACATCGGCGGGCGCTGCATCCGGCCCGTCAGCGCCGTGTACTCCTCCAGAATCCGCGCGGGCGAGTCCTCGAAGAACAGCCAAAGATCCAGATCGCCGGTCTTCGCTTCGATCGAAACCTCTTCGTGGTTGGCCATCCCCGCATCGATGATGACCTCACCCGGGTTGTCGACAAAGAATCCGTGGGGGAGGTCCGTGCCGGTGCCGTGGCTGATGCCAAACGGGATCGTGCAGTAGAACTGCTTCATCGGGTGGTGGTGAGGCTCGTCCTTGTTCCAAATCCGGTACCGCCCGGGCAGGCGATTGAAGACCTCGCCGTGCTCGCCGAGCCCGTAGATCGCCTCGGATTCCCGGACCTTCCGGCGCAAGGTAATCGCCCGTTCTTGAAAAGTCACCGGATTGCCAGACGTCTCGAAGCGGACGTTCCCCGCCGAGTCGCTCACCCGAATGCTAAACGGCGTTTCGGTGATCTCGACCATGAGCGAGCTCGTCTCGAGCCGGGCGTTGCCGTCATCGTCTACGTAGAAAGCGAAGTGCTCCTCGGGCCAGCAGCGTTCCATGCGCGCGTAGCTCGGATAGTCGACGGGCGCGGGCGCATGGCTAAACCTCAGGCGGATCGTACTCCGGTCTGCCATCTCAAGGTGGAAGCTCCCGCCACCGGGGAATCTGCTGCTAAACATCTTGATGAGGCTCGTGCGTTCCATGGTCGCTCCCGTTCGAATCAACTCGGTCGCGATTCAAGGGGCAGCAGACCGAGGGCGAAACCGTTTTTCATCGGGAGGGGCTTCCGACATTACTTGACAGTGTTCTCCCCAGTGCCTCCTTCTCTCCCTTCGACAATCTGGAGCCGGAGATCCCCCTGATGAGCGTCTATCCCGCAACCCTCTCGCCCGCCTACGCGCTTCCAAAAGACGTGAAGGCAAACCCCAACCGACAGCTGGAAATCCAGCTGGCCGATGGGCAGTGGCTCAGGATTCCGGTCAAGACGCCCGTGCTGACCCCACAAAGCGATTTGTGCGCGGCCATCACCGAGTGCGCCGCGCCGCTCGCCCGCAGCGGAGACGTTCTCTTCATCTCCGAAAAGGCCGTCGCGGTAACGCAAGGCCGGGCGATTCCCGAAGATCAGGTCAAGATCGGCCTCACCGCGCGGCTCCTTTGGCGTTGTGTTGCGAAAGTGCCTTACGGCATCGGCCTCCGTCGCCCCAGTTCCATGCAATGCGCCGTCAATGAATGCGGCGCCGCCCGCATCTGGCTCGCCGCGATCGTCGGAGCTGCCGGCAAGCTCATCGGCAGGCGCGGCGATTTCTACCGCATCGCCGGCCCGCAGGCAGCCACCATCGATGCGGCAACGACCTCCCCGCTCCAACCGGATTGCGTGATCATGGGCCCCAAAGACCCCGAACGCGTCGCCCGTGAAATCCACGGCCGCACTGGAATCTCCTGTGCCATTGTCGACGTAAACGACATCGGCGGGTCTTGGGTGCTCGGCGCCAGCTTTGGCGTCAATCGCTCCCTCGTCGAGGCCGCCCTCAAGGACAACCCCCTCGGTCAGGGCGAAGAATGCACACCCATGGGGCTCCTCCGGAAGGCTTGATGAAGGCAACCCTCGGGGCGATCAAGCCCCACCTACCGTGGCTGCTCCCGACTCTCCTGCTGCTCTTCTTCACATGGCATGGGATCACGGAAGTCCTCGACCACAACGACTTCACAGTCTTCCAATACGCAGCCAGCCTCACCGCCGACCATAGCGATCAAATTTACATCGAGGAGTCTCCCGACAAGAGTCGGCCCTTCATCTACGCCCCTTCCGCAGCGGTGATCCTGATGCCGCTCGGCCTCATGCCTCACGATGTCGCCGGGGTACTCTGGACATTTCTAAAAGTCGCCGCCTTCTTGATTCTCGTCTGGGGGGCGCTCCGCTTCTCATCCCGCCCACCCGCC
>JAUIJJ010000305.1 GCA_030431385.1 bacterium
GGTGTTGGCGGCGGGTGTCTTCGATGCGACGGCGGAGGGCGATGATGAGTTGGTCGGCCTCTCCACGGGCGTACCAACGGCTAAAGTTGGCGACTTCTTCGAGCACGATCTCGTCGACGGCGGCGATCTCTGCCTCGCGCTGGGCCCGGTTTTCCTGAGCGGCGGATTCCAGGTCCTCGATACCGTAGAGGAATACGAAGTCGAGGTCGGCGACTTTAGGCTCCACGTTGCGCGGCATGCCCAGATCAAGGATGACCATCGGCGCTCCCCCGCGCCGGCGGCCGAGCGACGCGATCATTTCCTGGGTGAGGGTGTGGTCCTGATTGCCGGTCGCGCAGGCGACGATGTCTGCCTTTTCGAGCGCGGATTGTAACTCGGTGAAGGGGACGACAGTGCCGTCGATTTCTTCGGCGAGTGCCTCGGCGCGGCCGGGGGTACGGTTGGTGACGGTGATGGAGCCGATGCCAGCTTTGCGAAAGTGGGTCGCGGCGAGCTTGCCGGTCTGTCCCGCGCCGATCACGAGCACGGACTTTCGCGTGAAATCAGTGAATACCTTCCGCGCGATGCTGACTGAGACCGAGGCGACGCTGACGCGGCCCCTGCCGATGTTGGTTTCCACGTGGGCGCGGCGCCCTGTGCTGACGGCCTTGTTGAATAGCCGCGTTAGTGCGCGATCTGCGGTGCCCGCCTTCGTGGCGATTTCCAGCGCGTCGCGAATCTGCCCCAAAATCTCACGCTCGCCGACGATGAGCGAATCGATTCCGCAGGCGACTCGAAAGAGATGGCGCGCGGCGGAGAGGTCCTCGCGCAAGTAGCAGTGTTCCTGCTGGACGAAGCTGCCGGTGCCAGTGTGTGAAGCGAGCGCCGACACGAGCCGCGCCTTCGCCAGCGCGAGGTCGTCGGCCTCCAGATAAAACTCGGTGCGATTGCACGTAGACAGCCCCACGGCTTCCGCGATGTTGTCGTCGCGAAGCTTGCGCAGGAACGCCAGCATCTCGCCCTCGTTGAGGGAAAGCGGCTCAAGGAGCGTAAGCGGCGCGGTCTGGTGGCTGATCCCAAGGCACAACAGGCTCATGCCCCCAATTCACTCCAAACCACCTGGCCCCTTCAAGCGGGATTTACGCTGGTCCGGAACGGCGACGTTGAATGGGGAAGAAGCTGCGTGAATCAAGGCGATTTTCTTCGACTTCGCGGGATCGGAATGAAGTGGACCAACAACAGCAGCGTGGGATTGGTCAAACGCCTCCTCAGGATGCGGAGGTGAGCGGTTGGAAGATATCCAATGGGTCCGAATGCACCGACCTGAGTTGAAGTGAGTTACTCTCCGAAATAGTCGTCGGGTAGGAAGTCTCTACCGTAGCGTTCTGCGAGGTCGGTTTGGCGGCTTCGGCGCTCAATGTTTTCTCCGAGTATGAACACATACTTGGTGCTCGTGAGCGGTTCCAACGGATCTCCGTCGACCAGAACGATGTTTGCCAGTTTTCCCTCTTCGATGGTGCCGACCTTTTCATCGACTCCCCAGATTTCTGCGGGGTTGATTGTGATGGTGCGCAGCGCGTGGTCGTGGGGCATTCCGTATGCCTGCGCGATGCCCGCTTCGTAGGGGAGGTTGCGCACATTGTGCGAGTCGTCGTCGGGCTGGAGGGCGACCTTGACGCCTGCCTGCGTCAGGAACGCCGCCATCTCATACATCGCGTTGGATGTTTGCATTCCCGACGGTTGTTGCAGGACATTTAGTACGACGGGAATATCGCGCTCCGCCAAGTGATCAGCGATCTTCCATGAACTCGAACCACCTACCAATATCATATCAAGATCGAACTCATCAGTCAGCCGCAGCGCTGTCGAAATGTCGTCGAGGCGGTGGGCGTTGAACGCCACGGGGATTTCTTTGTTGAGGGCCTTCACCAATACATCATCTCGCCGCGACCTCCGTAGACGCGCTTTGGGTTTTCGCCCATCGCCATCTTGATGTGACGCGGAGCACCCTCGAACTTCATTTCCTCAAGGAGCGCATCGGGGCGGAGTTTCACGACGACTGCCTCGCCGCCGATCATGTTACCGCTCCCTGGAAGAATGAGGACCGTGGTCACTCCCCCGGCGCGAGCCTTGCCGAATGCCTCGTCTTCCAGATTCACCGCATCCTCCGCGCGCACGTGAGGCGTGATCGGTGTCGTCATTTCGTTGCCATCGCTGTGGGCTTCAACGTGGGGCCAGCTGTAGACGCCCATGTGGGAATGAGCATCTACCAATCCGGGAAGGATGTGCTTTCCCGTCGCGTCGATGATGGTCGCGCTCTCCGGGTAGTCCGCCTCGTCCATTGGGCCTGCGTATTGAATCAACCCGCCTTGTATGACGAGAGCGCCGCCATCTACGGTCGGGCTTGTGACAGGGTGGAGGGTCGCGTTTTCGAAAACGACAATGCCTTCTCCGGAACCGTCGGCGAGTTCCGCAGCTTGCGCGCCGGAAATCGCCAAGACCGAGGCGACTAATGGGGCGATTACTCGTTTGAACATGTGAATTCCTTTGCTGCTTCGAAGGTGTGCCGTTGGAAGGTATTCTCAAACATCACCGGCGACTTTGGGCAACTCAAGTTTCGGAGGCGGCTACTCTTCCCGGAAAGGCACAAACCAGCCGCGGAGGTCTACGTGGAGGTAGGGCGTGCCGAGGGCGGGACCGGGGCCTTCGTAGCGCGCGATGACGCCAACGCCGCCGTAAATGCCTAGCTCATCCATCGTGTCCTTCGCCAGATCCGCGAGCACTTGAATGTCCTCGATGTTCGAGGTGCCGTCCTGATTCACATCGCCCATGCGTGGCGCTGCGCTCTTGGCACCGCCGGGGTCAATGATCAGCCCGACCGCATCCCCGTACTGATAGCGCGTGAACTCGGCGAGGACGACTCCCCGACGTTCGAGACGTCGGCGGTCCGTGGGCGATACGAAGGATCTGAGGATCTTCAGGTTTCGCGGCTTGATGCCGTAGTCTTCGATCTTCGCCTCGAACGCCCTCATGAAGGTTAGCAACCTCGGCGACATCGCGACGTAGCGGACGCTTTCCGTCCCGCTCTGTTCATCATCGAAGACCGGTGGCATCAGATCGCCGAGGGTCAGGTTCTCTGTGAGTTTCGCGCCAGAGCTCTTCGCGTCCACCCGGTAGAAATCGGCGGGAGGGCGGTAAAGCCCCGCGCGGTCGCGGACGATATTCGGCGCGGAGGAGGCAGTCTCGGATGGGTAGATGCCAATGTTGGTCCCCATCAGCAAGCCATCGCCGCCGCGGTCGAAGGCGACGGATGGAATGATCAAGATGCCGTCCTGACCGCTGGCCATGACTCCCGGAACGCGAACCTCCGAGGAAGCGACGGCGGTCGCGGTGCGGCTGGATTGGAGGACGGTCACGTCAGCGGTCACCCAGCTTGCCGTGCCGTCACGTTTCCCTGACCGCCAGACCATCGTTCCGTCGGAGCCGCCGGTTAGGCTGTCGCTCGGCTCTGCTGCCCAAAGGACCTCAAAGCTGCCCGACTGGCGGAAAACCCCTCGGTCGTCCATGCCGCCGGGGTTGGCGGGGGCGGTGGGCTGCTGCCACTCAACGTGAAGGTTAACAGGCTCCCCTGCACGTGTGAGGACGACCTCTTCGGAGCGGAGGCCCTCATCGTCTTCGAGGAAAATCTCCACATCCATACGGCTATGTTCGAGGTCCAAATCACCGAAGCGGCCTTGCTGGATTTGCTCTTCGAGCCATCGTTCGGGGGTCTGTTCTGGAGATTCGATCGGGTCCTGCGCGGCAATGGGAGCTGCAAACAACAGGCTCAATGCGAGAAATTGTGTTTGCTTCGATAGTGAATTTTTACGAAGAGTGGGGAAACGCTGCACGAATGGAATCCTTCCCTGTGAAGTTGCTAGGCCCATCTGGGACCAATGCGGGCGTGCGGGAAAGAGAGAAATTCGTTGCGGTGTCGAGCCTCGTGCTTTTGTCATAAGCCTCCTTTGGCACGCCGATGTAGCTTTCGGCGGTATCTCACTATCTGGTGACCCTTGGATCGTTGAATAAGCGCTTTTGTTCCTCCACCTTTGCCGCCGCGCTGATCTGTGCGGCCGCACTCCTATTGCTCCCGATTCAGTCGGCCCATGGCTGGCAGGGAGGAATGCCGAGTATCGCCGATCAGCCGGAGCATCAGCTCCAGCGCGAGATCAGACTCGCCCAGGATCGGCTCCGCCTCCTCTACACGCAGGGAAAGTATGAAGAAGCCATTGTTCAGGCCGAGGAGCTCCTTGAGCTCGAGCCGGAAAACTCCACTGCGGTTTACCTGAAGGAGCAGGCTGAGGCGCATCTGGCGGAGGGCAATTCCGGCCCGCCCAACAGCAGTGCGAGCGGTTTCGGCCCCGTGTCCTCCTCGACCGGCATCAGCCAGCCCATCCAGATCAACTACACTCCCGTGCCGCTTGAGTCGCGCTCCAGCAGCAGGCGCAGCAACGTGCCGTTTTACGAAAATCCGACGATCCTCCTCTCTGTCGGCGCTGGAATTCTGATCTTCGCCCTTGTGCTGCTTGTCCTCTGGCGCCGTTCGAGAGACACCGCGCCCGCAGCGGCAGGCTCCGGCGTGATGGCAGACATGGCCACCGTCTCCGGTGAAGATACGCTCCACCAAATGTCCGATATGCCGACCAATGCAAGCACGGGGGTTTTCGATGAGGTGACGTCGCCGCAGACTGCGGTCGGCGATCAGGTGACCTCGCCCGACCGTACTGAAGTCGACGTCGTCCCCCCGCCAGCAGGGGAGACGCAGCCGACACAGGCAGAAGAAAA
The DNA here is from genome assembly GCA_030431385.1 of bacterium. GTDB lineage: Bacteria > Sumerlaeota > Sumerlaeia > SLMS01 > SLMS01 > JAUIJJ01. The sequence goes on from JAUIJJ010000305.1 coordinate 4,804, forward strand.
GCTGGCCGACTCGCTTTCCCGACCACCCATGCCGACCTCAGATATGGTCGAACCGCCTCGGATGGACGAAGATGACGGCGACGGGCTGCTGGCCGTGGCAGGATTTGACCACGAGGAACAGAGCGCGGAACCGGAGCAGCCGGCCGGTGGTGAGGACAACATGAGCCTCGGCATCGATTACTCCGAGACCGACGCCCCCATGAC
>JAUIJJ010000306.1 GCA_030431385.1 bacterium
AGAGTTATCATCAGACCCTTCAGACTCTCATCAACGCCATCGAAGCCAAGGACTCCTACACCATGGGGCATACCGCCCGGGTGAGCACGTATTCGGTGGGCATCGGCGCGGAGATGAGTCTGGGAGACGCGCGTCTGGAGCGACTCAAACTCGCTGCGGACCTCCACGACATCGGCAAGATTGGCATCAAGGAAGGCATCATCAACAAGACCGGCCAGCTCACCGACACGGAATACGTGACCATCAAAGACCACGTCGAAATCGGCGAGAAGATTCTCAGCCCCATCACCTACCTACAGGACGTCCTCCCGTTCATTCGGGGCCACCATGAGAAGTGGGACGGTTCCGGCTATCCCGACGGTTTGAAGGGGGAAGAGTGCCCGCTCGAAGGGCGGATCATCGCGCTCGCCGACGCCTTCGACGCGATGACGAGCCAGCGCAGCTACAATAAGCCTCTCACTTTCGAGCAGGCGGCCCAACGCATCAACGAATCCTCCGGAAGCCACTTCGACCCCGGCGTTGTAAAGGCGTTTGACAGGTACCTGCGCAAAGTCTTGCTCTCCCCGGACGCCGTCCGACCGGATCCCGTGACAGCCCCTCACGCGTCCCCAAGATAACCCGCCAACGCCTTTCGATTAATGCTTTACGGCCCGAATCCGGGCAGTGAACCTCAGGTGAGCAGCGCCCCACACGAGCCTCGGGTGAGCAATTTGAGCCATCATTTCATGGCGAAAGGATGGACTTCCGAACGCATCGCCCTCGTAAGTGAAGAATTCTGCGCTTCGATGGCGATTCTGCTTGATTTCGTCGCAGCATCCTGCCTTTATCACCTCCGCCGCAAAGAATGCGAAACAATTGGCACACTTTCCGCTCTACCTTGAGGCAAGAAGCCGCCAAAAGGTCGAAGCACTCGGAAAGTCAGGCAAACCCGCAAGGCGGCGACTTGGTCAAGATAGTCGAAAGTTTTGCGCAAGGAGGTGCAATCCCACATCAACGAACCATTTGCTCAGTCGTGGTGGTTCGACCTACAGGACGAGGCGAGTCTCCCGGGGCTAATACCTCGGGTCTTCCCACCAAGTTAACTCCTCGCTCCCTCTAAAGGGGACAATTTCCCGCCTCGAAGTTTCCCTCCATACTTATCCTACCTGGTCCCTCGTCCATTACCACCATTGACACACTCGATCCCCCGGCTTGCCGGGGGATCGTTTCACTTTATTGAGCCGCACAATTCAGAGGGAAATGGGAGTCTGAGCGAGAAAATCGCCGCCCCGGAGATCACGGGGCGGCGGTGCGATAAATCTTACAATAGTGCGTGCATTTTTCCGCACGGCGCGCACTAGCGACGCGGCCGAGGCTCATCCTTTTGCGACTTGCGTCCGTCTCGATTAGGGCGATCCCGATCACTGTCGCTCCTCGGCCCGGGGGGCATTTCGCCGCGGTGGAAACGACTCATGTCGTCCGGGGGCGTCCCACTTGCGTCAGGTCCATGTTGCGGAGAGCCGTCCTGAATGAGGCCAAGCTCGCCGTAAAGACGATCGATCCTGCTTTCGAGTTGCTCAAGTTCCCGCCGTATGTGGTCGACTCTAGGGTCTCCATCCTTAGGCGCGCTGGACTCGGACCGAAACCGTGATCGGCTGCGCTCCTCGAATTCGCGCATCCGTACGATGAAGGTATCGAAGTCTGTCGCGGAGTCTTGCGCCTCTTTGAGTCGCTTTTCCATGGATTCGAGAGCGGCCTGCGGGTAGCGGCTCTTAGTGGACTTTTGACGCTCGATCCGTTCGAGCGCATGGCCCAGAGTCTCGCGCACCTGATCCATGTACTCTTCCTTTTGCAGATCGATGAGCTCCTGCTGAAGCTGAACGATTTTCTTGCGGCGCTCTTCGCGCTCCTCGCTCAGGTTGTCGGCGGTCTGCCCAGCGAATCCTTGCAGTCGCTTCTCGTCTTCGAGGATCCGTTGAGCTTCTAAACGGAGGCGGTGGAGCCGCTCAAACGCGCGATCTTCTCTTTTACCGCGCCCTTCATCTTGCCCTATGCCTCGCGCGCGTACTTGCGGCGGCGAATCACGCTCGTGCATGTCCGGGGAGGGATCGCCTTCACCAACGCCCGGATGACGCGGCGGATGTGGAGCTGGATGGTGGCCGCTATCGCCATGGGGTGGCGGCGGTGGCTGTTGGGATGCGAGTTGCCCGGGCGCAAGGATGATCGCGGCAATGAAGGCGATGATCAGAGATTTCCGAACCATGGTAGTCCTCCTGACATTGTTAGGAGCAATTCGGCTGCCCGAATCCAATGCGCTGAATCTACACGCTTTTCAAGCCATCGGCCTCGACGCGCTGTTCGAAAACGTACAAAGCGCCGTCGGCCATCTCCCCGACCGTACAGTAGCCGTCCTTCATCGGTGGCGGCAAAAACTTGTGGGTAATCAGGCCGATGGACTGACGTCGCGGCTTCAGGACTTGTAGCCCCGCGCCAAAGGGAATCACGTTGTCGGCAAGGTCCGCCCACTTAACGTCATTGGCCAGTTCAACTCCCTTGATCGGGCGGCGATCGATTCGCCTCAGCGTCACGCCGATCTTGTTTTCCAAGAACTGACGAAGCCCGACGATGCGACTGGCTCGACCAGTGAGGTAGAAGTTCCTCCCCTCCTCAACCGAGTCGATATCGCGGCGAGGGTCCATGCCGAAGCTTCGCTCCGCATAGTGAGATACCTGAATGGCAAACCGCGTGCAGTCGATTTGCGGGCTACTCGCCCAGCCGGTGAACAGTGGCGAGGGAGTCACCTCCGGGGGAAAGAAGAGGCTGCCGAGCGCGATCTTCATACGATTGAGTTGAGCGGTTACGGGACTAATCGAGCGGAAGTAGTGCATGTCGTCTCGGGCCAGCCCGACGGGAATCTCGTCGTGAGTGAATCTCCCCTGCGCGTCCCAAGTCGAATAGAGTGTCCGCATCTTTCCGACGTTGCAGAGCGAGGTCGGCTTGCCTGAGTCGTCCTGCTCGGACAGCACCTGAAGCAGGTTCGCGGTCGCTGTCTGAGCCGTGACAGCGCCTAGGTATCTCGGTGCGTACTTCTCCAACAGGACGCCGATGGGAAACAGGTCCATGAGACGAATCTTGAGCAGCACCGTCATGGACTTGCCGGGCCCGGCGTTCTCCTCGCGAAACGCGATGACGCACGGGTAAACGAGTGGATTGATCGGAAGGTTCGAATTGAGCAGCTTCTTCCGGCGCTTGTCGCGTCCGAGGTCACTCTCCTCACCAATCTCCATCGCCCGGTGAAACTTCTCTCCTCCGAGCACGGCAACGACCGGGTTGCGATAAACTTCCTGTGAAAAGATGTCCTTGAGCCGCGAAGCGAGCAATTGCACGTCGGGAAAATTCGATTTGGGAAGGTCCATGAAAACCGGGTGGCGCATCTTCTCGACGACTTCGACAAGCTTGTCGAGCTCGACGTGGTGAGAGGCCTCAACGACGAGCTTGTCGCCGTCCTGCGCCATGGCGAGGGCACCGATACTATTGCCGTCGATCTCGATGATCGTTACGCGTTTGGGAAGACTGCTCATGGAAGCAACCCAATCACCGTGAACTGCTGCCCTCGTTCAACACCTTGACGTCGATGAGAGTTAAAGAGGTTGGAATCCGCGAAGGTGCACATCCCGCAATCTTCCAACGAGTCGACACGCATTCCTGCGTCGGCGGCTTGGAGCTGATTGAGTTTCGGCAGGTCGAGATGACGGCCTTCGGCAAAGTTGCCGAGATGGCCGTGCGCTACGCGGAAGTCAGTGATCAAGTCCTCGCTGACTTCATAGCTCGCAGCGCTGATTCGCGGCGCGACCCGGCCGATGATGTCGCAGGGCTCGGATCCGTGAGCGACCATTGTGCGGACGCCTGCGGATACGATGTTCGCGAGGCTCCCCTTCCATCCAGCGTGAAGGGCCACGCATTGGTGACGCGTCTCATCGACGAGAACAATCGGTAGGCAATCGGCTGTGCGGATGACGACAAACACGCCGGCGGAATTAGTAAACAACCCATCACAATCAGGGATCAACAGGTCGGTGTCTGCATCGCCTGCGTCTTTGATCTGGTTGCCGTGAACTTGACCGGCGAACACGAGAGACTTCGGAGATATCGAGTACTCATCTTCCATCAGATCGCGGAGCTTCCGCGCCGATACGTCCCAACTAGAACCGCGCCGCGGGTCGAACTCCCGCGACGTGGTGAAGCTGACGATTCTTTTCGTCTGCCAGCCCCAAGAGATCACGCTGCTGGCTCCTACTGCGGTGGTCATCACAGCCTTCTTCAGGAAAAAGCCCATAGGCTGTGCCAACTCTTGCGACCTCAATAAACTGCGGCAACGGAATTTTGCTTTTGCCCGACGGCATGGCGAGTGCATCCATGTTCCAGTGTAACGCGACTCAACTCCCATTCGAGCAACCCAATGGAACCAAAACCCCACCAGCCTCTCACTCCCGAGGAACAGCAAGCCAGACGGGAACGGATCCTTTCGATCGATCGTCCGGAAAAGAAGCTGCTCAAGTTCTACCTCATAACCTCCATCATGTATGGACCGTTGTTCATCTTCGTCTTCCCGCCACTCTACTTCCGGTATCGGACCCTACGCTATCGAATCGACGACGAGGGAATTTCCATGCGTTGGGGGATTCTCTTTCGCAGGGAAGTGAACCTCACCTATTCACGCATCCAGGACATCCACCTCAGCAGCAACATTATCGAGCGATGGCTGAGTCTCTCTCGCATCCAGATTCAAACGGCGAGCGGAAGTGCTGCCGCTGAGATGACCATTGAGGGGCTTCACAACTTCGATGAGATCCGCGACTTCCTCTACTCGAAGATGCGCGGCCTGAAGGGCGAGGGCGAGGGCGAAGCGCCCGCGCTGCCGGAGCCGGCCGACGACGTCGCGGCGCTGCTCGCCGCGATCACCGCCGAGCTCGCGGCGACGCGCGCGTGCCTGGAGCGTCTCGCGGCCCAGCACGAGATCGTGGCCC
>JAUIJJ010000307.1 GCA_030431385.1 bacterium
TTCCGACGGAACATTAGCGCTCGTGGAATCTCGGTGGTCATGGGCGGCGATGATCGTCATGAGCTGCGCCGCATCCCGCACATCGAGACTGAACGGCCCGATCTGATCCAACGAACTCGCGAAGGCGACGAGGCCATAGCGCGAGACGCGCCCGTAGGTAGGCTTCATGCCGACAACGCCACAGAGCGACGCCGGCTGGCGAATTGAGCCTCCGGTATCAGACCCAAGCGAAAGGGGCGATTGTCCTGCGGCCACGGCGACCGCAGAGCCACCGCTCGATCCGCCTGCCACCCGCGACGTATCCCACGGATTCGCTGTCGCTCCAAAGTAAGAATGCTCGCACGAACTCCCCATGGCGAACTCGTCGAGGTTTGTTTTCCCGATGAGTACCATCCCCGCATCGCGGAGCTTGCTCACAGTTGTTCCATCATAGGGAGGTGTGAAGTTTTCAAGCATGCGGCTGGCGCAAGTCGTCCGCGTGCTGCGGGTGACGAGGTTATCTTTGACGGCAACTGGGATCCCGTCCAGAGGCGACAGTAACTCGCCTCGGCTGCGCCGCGCGTCAGATTCGTCCGCGGCCCGAAGCGCCTCTTCCTTCATCACGGTGATGAAGGAATTCAGCTCGTCGTCGGTCGCATCGATTTGGGCCAAATACATCTCGGCCAACTGGCGGGATGTGACGCTCCCTTCAGCCAATTCAGCAGCGAGTTGATGGGCTGTTTTCAGCGGCATGGGAACTTACCTGACGACGGATGATTGAGTAAATGTACCTTGGGAATAACACGAGCGCGAGTTAGACGATCTTCGGAACCTTGAAGCAAGAATCTTCCCGGTCCGGCGCGTTGGCCAGAGCCTGCTCGTTACTCAGGCCGGGCTTCACGACGTCTTCGCGAAACACATTGGAGATCGGATGAGGATGAGCCGTCGGTGGGACATCCGTGACGTCCACCTCGTTCAGCTGCTCCACGTATTCGAAGATCACAGAAAGCTCGCCGGCGTACTTGCCCAGCTCCTCCGCGCCGAGTTCGAGGCGCGAGAGAAGCGCAACGTGCTCCACATCCTTCGTAGAAATCTTCACTTGGGCGCTTCGCCCTCTTCGCCTTCTTCTTCCGGCTCGGGGATATCGGCGACGAGCTTCGCATGCTGAAGAGCGAGCTTCTTCTCGCCTTCTTCCTGAAACTTGACGATAACCTTGCTGTTCTCGTCCTCACCGTAACGGACAACGACCTTGCCCTGTCCGAACTTGGGGTGGTGGACGACGACTGACTGCTTGATTTCTGGCATATAGACCATTTGATGTGCTTTCTTCAGGCCCTCAATATGGGCGATTTTTGCGGGCGCCATTAGAGGCGACCCCTCCCCGTGGTTTACAAGGGGATTTTTGCGATTTCGGCGCTTTTCCACTAGAGTAGGCAAGGCATCAGGCCGGAACCAGCACTTGCACCTTGGACTCCCAAGCCATTGAACTCATGGTAACAAATTCAACTTTGGAGCCGAACTTATGACCCGTCTATTGCAATGCGTCGCGATCTTCGGAATCTGTATGTGGAGTTCGGCCTGTGCCACGCGCGCCGCCGACCTCCCCGTCGAGAGTCCTGTCCTCGAACCAGTCAGGGGTTTGATGGACGCGTTCAACTCGCAATCGCCCGCCGACATGGGCGGATTCGTCGCCGAGGACTTCACGTGGTACCAGATCGACGGCGACGACATGGCGATCGTCGCTCGCGGGCGCGACTCGCTGGAAAATGGCATGGTCGCCTACTTTAGAAATCTCCCTTCGGCGCGGGCGGATTTTGAATTTCTCGAAAGTCATGGCGCTTACGCCTTTGCGAGGGAACGATCGTATTGGACAGTCGGTGGTGTCGAACGCTCCCAATCCGCTGTCGCCGTGTATCACGTCCAAGACGGCCTCATACGCAGCGTTTGGTTCTATCCCGCTGAAAAGTAGCTCCCTTCAGACTTGCGTCAGGAACCCCTGTTACCAAGACTTCACCGTTAATCCCCAATAGAATTGTCAGGCAGGTAAATCAAGATGGCCGATAATCAGGCGCAGGCGACAGCATCCTCAGGCATCCTCGACGGCGAGCTTTACGAAGTAACGAACGACCTCTCCGGTGAGCCGCTCTACAATACAGACATTGCTCCTGTGCCCGTTAGTGAGCGCACCTGGAACAAGTGGAACTTCGCCGCCTTGTGGGTTGGTATGGCCGTTTGCATCCCGACCTACATGCTCGCAAGCACCCTGATCGATAGCGGCATGAACTGGTGGCAGGCCATCCTGACCGTCATGCTCGGCAACCTGATCGTCCTGATACCCATGGTGCTCAACGCCCACGCGGGAACGAAGTTCGGCATCCCCTTCCCCGTCTATGCCCGCAGTGCATTTGGCCTTTTCGGCTCCAACATCCCCGCGCTACTTCGCGCATTGGTCGCTTGTGGATGGTTTGGAATCCAAACGTGGGTCGGCGCGAATGCAGTCTACATTCTCTTCCGAATCATCATGCCGGGCTTGGTTGAATGGCTCGACGGTTTCGGCAGCCTCTTGGGTATCCCACTAGGGTCCGAGACGTTTCTCGCCATTACCTTCGGCCAATTCGTTGCGCTCATCGGCTTCTGGCTCGCGAACATGATCTTCGTATGGATCGGCACCGAATCTATCCGGTGGCTGGAGACGCTTGCTGCGCCGTTCTTGCTGCTGATCGGTTTGGGCCTTCTTGCCTGGGCAATCGCCCAAGCCGACGGACTCGGCCCGATCCTGTCCAAGAAAAGTGAGTTCGAAACGAACGGCGCTTTCCTCAAGGTGTTCATCCTCGGACTCACCGGACAAGTCGGCTATTGGGCGACGCTTTCGCTCAATATCTCGGACTTCACCCGCTACGCGAAGAGCCAGAAGGACCAGATGGTCGGGCAAGCAATCGGGCTCCCGACTACGATGACTCTCTTCGCATTTATCGGAGTGGCAGTCACCTCGGCCACCGTCATCATTTTCGGCGAGGCCATCTGGAACCCGGTCGAGCTCCTCGAAAAATTCGAAAACAAGTTCGTAGTCGCGTTCGCTCTATTCGCGCTCGCGGTCGCAACGATCTCCACGAACATCGCTGCAAACATCGTCTCCCCCGCCAATGATTTCTCCAACGTCGCACCTCGCCTGATCAGTTTCAGGACAGGCGCGACAATCGCCGGTATCATTGGCCTCCTGATCATGCCGTGGAAACTGCTCAGTAGTTCCGAGGTGTACATCTTCACATGGCTCATCGGGTACTCCGCGCTCTTGGGCCCGATCGCTGGCATCCTCATCTGCGACTACTTCATCATCAGAAAGCGCCAGATTCCGGTCGAGGACCTATACGGCCCAGGCAAATCAGTCTCTGGCTTCAACTGGATCGCCATCGGTTCACTGTTCATCGGTATTCTACCAAACGTGCCAGGGTTTCTCGACGTATTCGTGGACAATAAAGTCGACAATGAAGGCCTCTGGTCCACCCTCTACTCGTTCGCATGGTTCAATGGCTTCGCTATCAGCTTCGGTGTTTATTGGTTGCTTAACAAGTTCCTAAAGGGGAAGTAGGCCACCATCGCCGGTTGACCTCCGCCTCCCCCGCGTCTGATGGTCCCGCGCTCGATGAGCGAAGACCCGACGAATGGAATCAATATGGACCTGCAACGCGTCCAGGACGAGATACAGAAACACTACAAGACCTTTAACGGTCCGGCGCTGCGAAAAATCGCCGCCGACATGGAACAATCAGGAACGCTTGATTCCCTGAGCGACGCCGCCGTCGCAGGGCTGGCATTTGGCTTTGCTCAAGACGGTCAGGACGAAAAGTCTGAAGAGCTGCTCCTTTCGGCGAAGGGCGATGGAACAGCGTCACTCGCCGAGCTCGCCTTCGTGCGCGCTGCGCGCAAGGAGCGCCATCAGGATTGGGACGGTATCGCCGCGATTCTCGGCCATCACCTCGACGACGAGCCCGCAACCCATCAGGGGGTCATGCGTCTCATGACCGGGCACGCGCTGCTGCGGCTTGGCCGAGGTGAACAGTTCGTCGCCGCGATCAAGCCGCTGCTCGAACCGCCCGGAACTCCCTACACCCTCGAAGCACAGTTCCTCATGCTCGAGGCCCAAACCGGACAAGAAGGCGACAACAAAGAGCAACTCATCGAGCGCGTATCCCTCATCGACGGCCTTCTAGAACGCGGGTTTCGTCTCGGCGATCCGGCAAAGGTTGTCTACTATGCAAAGCTCATGGAAGAGAACCGCATCGAACCGGTGATCGCCCCGCTCATCTCCTCACACGCAACGATGGTTCGAACTTACATACCTCAAGATCGCGAGGAAATCCGCTTTCTGATCATCGCCGGCGCGCGATACAAACTGCCTGAGGCGGTCCACGCCGCAGCCAACGGTTTTCGCCGCCAGCCCTTCGACCTCAAAGACATCGACGCGCGAGAAACCGAGGAACTGTTCGCTGGCCACAACCTGAACGAAGCCGCGAGGCTCGTCATCCTCAACAACAACTCGAAGGCTCAGATCAAGAAGGACGAAACCGTCTGGGGGCCGTTGCTCATCTCCAGCTACTACTGCAATCGCTGGAAAGACGTTCTCGACCTCATTCGCGACCATCGTCGAGAACTCCCCAATCTTCCATTCCGCGATCACGCCATGATGATCCGTGCGGTGGCCGAGTTTCAACTCGGTCGCTACGATGAATCCCTCAAGACTATCCAAGACTCGAAGGGGAGCTTCTTCCGCGAAGCCACAGGCGAAGAAGCCAGCGCGCTCGTCCTTTCGATCATTGGCGTTGGGCGACTCAACGACATCGGTGGCGCCGCTGCGGAGACGATCAGAACCCGCATCAACGACCAGAAGTTCATCAACGCGTTCATCACTTCTGTGCTCAACGAGTGCGCCATCCGAGGCTGGGAGGAAGGCATTGAGGAATGGCTCCTATTCCTCCAGAACCACGTCACCGACGACCGATTCACTGTGCGG
>JAUIJJ010000308.1 GCA_030431385.1 bacterium
GAGTTGGGCGCCAAGATGGTGCCTTTTGCCGGCTATGAAATGCCGGTTCAGTATCCTCTCGGCGTTCTCAAGGAACACCTCCATACGCGCTCAAAAGCCGGACTGTTCGATGTTTCTCACATGGGCCAGGTGCGCTTCACCGGCGCCGGTGCGCTGGCATTTCTTCAAACGCTCGTTCCCGCAAACATCGGCGCGCTGTCCGATCAGAAGGGTAAGTATACGACGCTGTGCACCGAAACCGGGGGCGTCGTCGATGACTTGATCATCTGTCGATTGGGACCCGACGAGTTTTTCGCCGTCGTGAACGCAGGAACCCGCGAGGGCGACGTCGAGTGGATGCGCCAGCAGGCACTGAAAGGCAAGTTCATCGTGGACGTCGCGGACGAATCGGAACAGTGGGCGATGATCGCCGTTCAAGGTCCGAAAGCGCTCGATCTTCTCGATCGCATTGTTCCCGGCGGCAAGTGGTCTGAAGAAGCGCCATTCACACTTCACGAGTTTGAATACGAAGGGCAGCCGCACTTCCTATCGCGCACCGGCTACACTGGCGAAGCAGGGGCGGAGTTGTTGTGCCCGCCGAAACTCGCAGCCCATTGGTGGAATCGATTGCTTCAGGAGGGCGTTGTTCCGTGCGGGCTCGCCGCGCGGGATAGCCTCCGACTCGAGGCGGGTTATTGCCTCTACGGCCAGGACCTTGATCTCGAACACACGCCACTCGAAGCTGGTCTCAACTGGACGATTAGCTGGAAGAAGGAAGATCGCTTCATCGGGCGCGACGCGCTCGAGGCGCAGAAGGCGGCCGGTCCACCGACGAAACTCATCGGGCTCAAGACCGAATCGCGGCGTCCACTTCGCCACGGCGACAAGGTTGTGCGTGGCGGCGAGGAGGTTGGTGTCGTTACCTCTGGAGGGTTTTCCATTATGGCAGAGTGTGGCATCGCCCTCGCCTATGTGAATTCCGACTCTGCGGATGCCGACGACCTCGGCATCAAGAAGGGGAGCGCGGTCTTGCCCGCAGTGGTGACGCGCCCGCCCTTCGTTAAAACATCACTTTCGAAGTAAGCACACATTTACTTACCGGCTCCGTTAGAGGAGACCACTACTTCCAGCCAGGAGGCACCGTAGTTATGTCCCACGAAACCTATCTGTTCACCGAATCCCACGAATGGGTCGAGCCCGACGGCGACGTCCGCAGTATGGGAATCACCGATCACGCCCAGCATCTCCTCGGGGATATTGTCTACGCAGAACTTCCAGAAGTTGGCCGCGAGGTTGCCAAGGGAGACGAGATTATCGTCGTCGAATCGCCGAAGGCGGCGGCGGATGTTTACGCCCCATTTTCCGGCGAGATCGTGGAAGTGAACTCGGCGCTCGAGGGCGAGCCGGGCACGATCAACCAAAACCCCTACGGCGAAGGTTGGATCGTCAAAATCAAACCCAGCAAGGCCGCGGAGGAATCCGAGGGCCTGATGACCTGGGACAAATATCAGGACCATATCGGAGGCTAATTCATGGCTTATACGCCACATACACCGGCTGACGTCGAGATCATGCTCAAGAGCATCGGGGCGTCGTCGCTCGATGATCTGTTTCGCGACATCCCTGCGGAACTGCTTCTCGATAAGCCCCTCGACATCCCGGCAATGACCGAATTCGAAGTCGATGCCTACTTCGAGGAACGCGCCGCAGAGAACCACAATTGGATCCCCGGGCGCAATTTCTTGGGAGCCGGCGCGTATCAACACTTCATCCCCTCGGCATCGCTCTACCTGATCGGCCGCGGCGAGTTTATGACCTGCTACACGCCCTACCAGGCGGAAGTTAGTCAGGGCACCCTGCAAGCGATCTACGAGTTCCAATCGCACATCTGCTCGCTCACCGGAATGGAAGTCGCCAACGCTTCGATGTACGATGGCGCAACGGCCCTGGCCGAAGCGTTGACCATGGCGATCCGCGAAAAGCGGAAGAACATCGCCTACCTTCCTGAGCTACTCCATCCGCACTATCGTGAGGCCTGCGAGTCCTTTGTTCAGGGGCTTGGTATGGAGCTGCGAACGATTCCCGCCAACGGAGCGCAGACGGATTACGCGTCGCTGATGGATTCGATTGAGCCCTGCGCAGCGGTCGTGGTCGCCACACCAAACGCGCTTGGCGGAATCGAAGACGGAGACGCCGCTCGCGCGCTCGCCGACAAGGGTAACGCGCTGCTGATCAGCGTTGTTAACCCGACCTCGCTTCCGGTACTCGCGGCTCCTGGCGACTACGGCGCGGACATCGCCTGTGGCGAAGCGCAACCCCTCGGAATTCCTCTGAGCTTCGGCGGTCCGTATGCTGGCTTCTTCGCCTCAACGAAGAAGCTCATTCGCAAAATGCCTGGCCGGATCGTCGGCAAAACCACCGACAAGGACGGCAAGGATGGCTACGTGCTGACGCTGCAAACGCGCGAGCAGCACATCCGACGCGACAAGGCCACGTCGAACATCTGTACCAATCAGGGTCTGTTCGCGCTGTTGACGGTGATCTACATGACGCTACTTGGCAAGGAAGGCCTGACCGAAGTCGCGGAGACATCGCTCGCGCGGACGCAGCAACTCGCCGACGGCCTCGCCGATGCCGGGATCCGCCTTTTCGACGCTGCGACCCCTCACTTCCACGAGGTCGCACTAAAGCTTCCCATCAGCGCTGATGAATTCCGGCACCGCATGAAGGAAGATCACGGAATCCTTCCCGGCTTTGAGTTGAAGAACTGGTACCCGAACTTTCCCGAGGCTGAGAAGCTGCTGCTCGTTAATTGCACGGAAGTTCATACCGGTGCGGATATCGACAGATTCGTCGAGGCGGCGAAATCCGTTGTCGGCGCCGAAGCCGTCGCGCAGGCGTAGCATTGCGCGCGCCCGTCAAACTGGTCTGCGGACCAATCGATCGACCAACCAAAGAGGACTCGGATGTACGCCCAGACAATTCCACTGATTAACGAAAAGAGCAGCCACGGAAGGCGCGGTGTGTTGCCGCCATCGGCAAGCGAGCAGGAACGCAGCGAAGCGCTCATGCGGGTTCCCGCGAAGCTGCGCCGCAAGGCCGCCCCGGCGATGCCCGAGGTGAGCGAGCTCGAAGCTGTCAGACACTTCACGCGACTCAGCCAGAAGAACTTCTCCATCGATGGACAGTTCTACCCGCTCGGCTCTTGCACGATGAAGTACAACCCGCGCATCAACGAAAAGGTCGCCGCCATGGCGGGCTTTCAGCGCCTGCATCCCATGCAGGAAGAGGCCGACATTCAGGGTTCGCTCCGGATTTATCACGACCTGCAGGAGATCCTGAAAGAAGTCCTCGGGCTTGAGGCTGTGACGCTCACACCCGCTGCCGGAGCCCAGGGCGAGTTCGTGGGTATGACGATTATTAAGGCCTATCACGACGCGCAGGGAAACCACGATCGTGATGAGGTGCTCATCCCTGATTCCGCCCACGGAACCAACCCGGCGAGCGCGGCGCTGGCCGGATTCAAAGTGCGCGAAGTGAAGTCGACCAAGGAAGGCCGCGTCGATCTGGAATCGCTACGCGCGGCCGTGAGCGAGCGCACCGCTGGCATTATGCTCACCAATCCGAACACCTGCGGTGTCTTCGAGAACGACATCCGCGAGATAGCGAAGATCGTCCACGAGGCGGGTGGCCTTCTGTACTACGATGGTGCGAACCTGAACGCCATCGTTGGCAGGACGCGCCCCGGCGACATGGGTTTCGATGTCGTACACATGAATCTCCACAAGACCTTCTCGACGCCTCACGGTGGCGGCGGTCCCGGCGCCGGGCCCGTCGGTGTTGCTAAGCGACTCCTGGATTTCCTCCCCGATCCGCACGTGAAGAAAAACGCCGACGAAAGCTACTCGTTCTACCGTCCGTCGAAAAGCATCGGCCGTGTCATGGGCTTCCACGGCAACGCAGGCGTGCTGGTCCGCGCCCTCGCTTACGCACTCGCGCAAGGCGGCACAGGCTTTTGGGACGTCGCGACCTATGCGACCCTCAACGCCAACTATGTATTGAACAATCTGCCGCCGGTGTTCCAGCGACCCTTTGGCGATTTGTGCAAGCATGAGGCGCTGGTGAGCATCGAACGCATCTCGCGTGAAAAGGGCATCAAGGCATTCGACGTCGCGAAGCGTTTGCTCGATCTCAACTTCCACGCACCGACGATTTACTTCCCGCTGGTCGTGCACGAGTGCTTCCTCATCGAACCAACGGAAACCGAGAGCCGCGAGACGCTCGACAGCTTCATCTCCGCGATGAATCAAATCGCTGACGAGATCGCGAACGATCCGGAGAAGCTACAAGACGCGCCGCTGAGCCTGCCCACGGGGCGCCTCGACGAAGCAGGCGCCGCGCGCGAACTCAACGTGTGCTGCCGCTGGGACTATTCGGGAGCCGACAGCTGATCTTACCGTAAGGGAATCAAAAACAGAAGCGGAGTGGCGATGCGTCACTCCGCTTCGCCATCTTCGAATCCAGACTGGGGGAAACTCTGAATGCTCGCGCACTGTGTGTCAGAAGATTCGACCTCGGGTTCATGTTTGAACTGAGTCGCCGATTCCCATTCTCTCTCGAAGTGATCATTGAACGCCTGATAAAAGTAGTTCCTTGCTCCACGCACCTTCAACTGCGGCCCTGAGGTGGCGAATCGGCCGTTTAGGTAGAATCCTATTTTGAACTCGCCATCAGTTCCAGCCATGGACACACTAATGAGATTTTGGTGGAGGGCTAGACTGAGGTTTTCGGGATTGGTGAGCTTGCTTCTAACGCCTTCCAATACCTTGATGTTTTTCACAATTTCGGTCTGGATCATTTCCTTGTCCATCGTACAGTCGACAGTCTCAGCCCTCTTGCTGATTGCTCCGTCCATACTCGGATCTAGCAGTATGATCCTAGCGCGGCAGTCCCGGTTTTCCAAGGCGTCAAACAAGGCATCCTGAAGTAGGTGAATCTCAGGAA
>JAUIJJ010000309.1 GCA_030431385.1 bacterium
GCCGATGATGGCGAACGAGTTCGCGACAGCAGCCTACCGATTCGGGCACACGATGCTGTCCTCTGAATTGAGTCGTCTCGACGAAAACAACGAGCTCATTCCCGAGGGAACGATCTCGCTAGCAAACGCGTTCTTCAACCCTGACCAGATTCTCGAAGTTGGCATCGAGCCTTACCTGAGAGGTGCCGCGCGGCATACGGCCCAAGAAGTCGATCCGTACGTGATCGACGATGTGCGCAACTTCCTGTTCGGGCCTCCTGGCTCCGGTGGACTTGATCTCGCATCCTTAAACATCCAGCGCGGGCGAGACCATGGCCTTTCCAACTACAACACGACCCGCGTGGCCTTTGGAATGGCGCCCCTCGACTCGATCAATGAGATCACGAGCGACGCGGATCTGCGTGAGAAGTTGGTGGAAGCTTACGGCGACGTTCACGACATGGACCTGTGGGTTGCGGGCCTTGCCGAGGATCACGTTCCCGGCGCGCTCGTTGGGCCGACGTTCCTGACGATCATCAGCGAGCAATTCGAAGCGCTTCGCGATGGAGACCGATTCTGGTACCAGAATTACCTACCCCGCGATTTGCAGGAGATCGTCGAGCGCCAGACGCTTTCACGCATCATCAAACGCAATTCCGACATCGGAGACGAATTGCACGATGACGCTTTCAAGTCACCACGGACGCGGCCCGGCAATCACTCGCCGACGCTCAGCGAACCGGAAATGTCCGTGAGCATCGAACGCCGCTAATCGGATAACACGACTCATAGAAACCGAAAGCCCCGGCAAGGATGACCTCGCCGGGGCTTTGCTCGTCAAGTTTTGGAGTCGAATAAAATCAGTGGTAGGTCACGCGCTGCCATTCGCGATTCAATTCTTCGCCTCCGAATGCGCCGAGCATTGCCGAAAGTTGCACGCGAGCTTTCTGCCCGTTCAGGCCGTGCGCCCAGAGGACATTCAGCTTGTCGACGCTGCGGAACGAGCCCTCGAAACCGTAGCGGTCGGTGAGCCTGCCGATGGGACAACGCGATGCGACGGCGACAGCGACGCCGGACTCTTGGGCCGTGTTGATCGAATCGAAAAACCAAGGGGGAACCCGACCTCCTCCGAAACATTCGAGGACGATCCCCCGAGCACCTGCGGCGACCGCCGCGTCGAAGAGCTCCGGTCCGGAGCCGATCCCCAGCTTGATGAGGTAGACCCTCTCTTCCAAAGGCGACGCGCGAATGACTCGCCGCTCAACACGTCGATCGAGGACGACTTCGTTGTCAACCATTCGCCCGAGAGGTCCGCGGCCGGGAGACTGAAAAGTCTCCAGCGCGAGGCTGTGCATCTTCGTGACGGACCGCGCCGCGTGGATTTCTTCGTTCATGACAACAAGGCAGCCGAGGTTTCCTGCGTCTCTGGAACCCACCACTCGAATGGCGTCGGAGATGTTTCGCGAGCCGTCGTAGCCGGGAACGCCTGCGGTGCGCATCGCGCCAGTGACGGCGACCGGTTTGCCGCCGGGGACGGTCAAATCGAGCAGCAACGCCGTCTCCTCCAACGTGTCCGTGCCGTGAGTAACCACAACGCCGCTCACTCGTTCATCGTCGACCAGGAGTGCGACGCGATCTCGCAGGCCCTCAATGTCAGAAAATCGGAGATGGCTGCTCGCGACGTTGCAGAACTCTTCGAAGTAATGCGCCGGGAGGCCGGTATCGATAGATTTTGAGAACTCTTCGCCACTGAGCGAAGGAACCGCTCCGTCCGCTTCCTCGGAGTGGCTCATGGCTATGGTTCCGCCGGTTGTGAGGACGGCGATGGTCATGCCGCGCCACCGCTCTGCCAGTTGCCTGAGCCTTCGGCGTAGTCCTCCGGTGCGAACATCCATTGGAGAATCGCCGGCAGGCGCTTTGCCCAATCTGCCTCGTTGTGGGAGTGATCAGGCTCGACCTGATACATGAAGTTTCGACCGATGGAGTGACCGTGCCTGAGAAGAATGTCGCGCACGCGCAAGGTTCGTTCGTAGCCGTCGCCTTGGTCGGGGCCACCGCTGTCCATCCAGAGCCGCGAGAAAGTCTGCGGGTCCATTCGGGCTCGGCGCTCGTTTTCAGGAATGTTGACCCACATGCTGGGCGAAATGGCGCCGCAGATTCCGAAGAGATGGCTGGCATCCCTCGCGGCGAACCACGCGAGCAACCCGCCGAGGGAACTACCAATCAGCGCGGTGGAATCTGGAGTCGCGAGGGTTCTGAAGTCTTTGTTGATGCGAGGAATCAGCTCATTGCCGAGCATCCGGAGAAACTCGCCGCCGCGCCCTGCGTCGTCGCCGAGTCTCCCGTACTCAGGCACATACTCGATGTGACGATCGCTGGTGTTGTCGATGGTGACGATGATCATTTCCGGGGTGTCGGTGCGGCGCATGAGCCGCGTAGCGGTCAGGTCCGCGTCCCATGAACCGAACTGAGAACCGGGCGAGAAGATGTTTTGTCCGTCGAGAAAGTAAACGACCGGATAGCGTTTGGGGCGGTTCAGTTCGTAGCAGCGCGGCAGTTGGACGCGCACCCTGCGCGGGAGAAAATTGCGCGGCTGGAGCTCGAATTCCTCGACTCGTGGGGGCGAGAAGAAGTCGCCCGGGTTGTAGAGGAACCACTGGCCGTTGACCCACCAAAGATCGCAACCGTGGCACCGCATGGGTCCGTCGGCGGGAAGCTCGCGAATCGTCACGCCTTCTGGCGCGCGAAGGTGAAACGTCAGCAGCCGCTGTTCCCTGACGACGTCTTCGGGGATGATTCCCTCGTGAATCCAACGGCCGCCGCTGCGGGGCCGACGCCTGAAGGGAATCCAGCGCTTTGTCGGCGAGGGATCGTCTAGCACGAGCACATCGACGCTGGCGATGTCAGCGGGGGTGATAATTGTGATGGCCTGTTCCAGCGCCGTATCGGGCTCTATTTGGGGCGTCGCGCTCAGCAGATAGCTCCTAAGCAAAGTCGGCAGAAACGTTAGTTTTGGACTGGTGGGAGGTTCAATCGTTTTGGTGGAGGAATCGCCATTGGCGACGAATCCGGTTCTCCTTGCCATTCCTCACCTCTCCAATGGATGAGGGAGCCACTGACCCCGACCGGAAGGTACATGCTTGCGACTCCTCTTCTCCCTCCTCCTGCTACTGCTGCCCGCCCAGATACTCGCCGCGCCCCCCGAATGGCGCGGGGTCTGGCTGACCCGATTCGAGTGGACCGATGGCGGCGCGGCGGAGATTCAAAAACGCCTCTCCGGCGCGATGCGCGACTTTGCCGCAGGAAACTTCAACGCTGTGATCTTTCAGGTGCGCGGACAGGGGGACACCCTCTATCCGTCGCGTCAGGAACCGTGGTCGCCGCGGCTGTCTCAGGACGCGCGCCGGATCGACCCAACGCTCTACGCGCTGCGGGAAGCGCGTCGCAACGGGCTCCAGTTTCACGCGTGGTTCAACCTCTCGACGATCTGGAGGTCCAAGACCGAGGAGCGCCCGAAGGACCGAAATCATCCCTTCTACCGCTATGCCGACGCGCGGAGCCCCAGCACGAGCCGAGGCCTGATTCATGATCTCAAGGGAAAGCCGATTCAGTGGGGCGCGGACGACTACGTCTGGCTGACACCGGGAAACCCTGCCGTGAACGCGTACCTCCGGCGACAGATCATGGACTTTCTCGATAAGTATCAGGTCGATGGGTTGCATTGGGACGACAGAACAGGCAACCCGCACACACCTTCGCGAGACCCTGTTTCGCTGCAACGGTTCGCCGGGCGTGGCAACCCGATGGGCGAGCGCAACTTTACCGCCTGGCAACACGATCAGCTGACACGTTTGCTCTCGGACATTTACGTGCAGGCGAAGGCGCGAAATCCGAGACTGCTGATCAGTGCGTCTCCGTTCGGCATCGCCGACAAAAACCGTGTTCCCGGCTACGGCAAGTTCAAGGACGTCTCGGACTTTGGCACGGAGCCGGAGCTTTGGCTGCGCATGGGAGTTCTCGATGTGCTCATGCCTCAGATTTACTGGCACATCTCGGACCCGGCACCGAACTACGACACGCTCGTACACGACTGGCGAAAGCACAACCGCAGCGGGAGGCCGATCTGGCCGGGCTCTGCACTCGGGGACTACGGCGGGACGCAGCCGCTCCACTCGATCCAAAAACGCTACGTCGACCTGACCCGCCGCCTGAGAATGGGCGGTAACACGTTCTTCTCCTGGTCGGCGGCCAAACCGGAACAGTGGCGAGGGGCAGCGCGGTCGCTCTACCCTACCAAAGCAGCAGTACCTGTCCCCGACCACATGAGAAGACCGACCACGGGAAATGTAATGGGCTGGATTACCGATTCCTCCGGCAACGCGTTGACTGATGTTTGGGTGAAAGTCGATACGAGGAACTACATCTACCTGTCGAGCAACGACGGCTTCTTCGCCATACCGAACCTGAAACCCGGAGGCCACGGCATCCGGATCACCGACGGCAAGAAGACCATCAGTGCGCACGTGAAAATCGAAGCCGGGCACACCGCACAGTTGCGGCTGAGGCTCTAGCAGGACGTTGAAAAAGCGTCCGATTTCTCGCACGACGCATCTGTCAGCACTTCAGGACTGAAAATCACTTTCTATTTCAGTTCCGTTTACATCGTGAGGCGCGGGTTACGCCTCGATTGTTGCCCGTTTTGCTGCGCGGCGGGCGCACGGGCGGGGTTCCTCGAAGCTCCGGAGGACCTCGAATTGATTGAGCGGCTGCGCCGCCGCACGAAGACTGGCCGGCCCTGCGCAAGCCGTGAGTGGATCAAGCGCTGGGAGGAGCAGTCCGGCCTCGTACTACTCCCCAAGAAGCGTGGAAGAAAACTCGGAAGCGGAGCTGCGCGGCCCAAACGCGAACTTCCGGGTCAGTTGGACCCGGGGATTGGGGGGGGGGGGGTAAAGTATCCTGTCCCCGTTTTTCGCGAATTTTTCGATTGACG
>JAUIJJ010000310.1 GCA_030431385.1 bacterium
AACAACACTAACGCTTGTTTTTGAATACATCAAGTTTCTATTTAACACGAAGAGTACAAGAATGCAGACCGTGCTCGATATTCATAAGGAGGTGGTGGCTGAGTTCTGGAAACTCCCGTCACCGGTGAAGATTGGTATTGAATACTACAAACATCCTGAAAAGCACCGTGACAAAGAGTTTGTAATTGAACACATCAATGCAATGGTGTCGGCTTGCGGTTCGTACTTTGATTTCAGGTTAAAACACATTGGGTTAGCAATTCAGAACCCCAAAATTGAAATGAAGGTAATTCAACATTTGGGTTTGGCGAGGGATATGGCGTTTGCAGAGAGGGATTACACAGGTCAATTGGAAATGGTGAGAAATCAGTTTTGGACTTGTTATAGCGAATTGCGGGTCGAAGTTCAAACGGCATATTTCAACGTGCTGGACAAAACAGTTCCGAACTTCGAGGAATTTATGGTTACAGACCCGTTGTTCCCAGAGGACAAAAATACCGCAAAGAATTGATACATACAAGGTCCAGACCACTTTCAACGTGAATATACATATTGAAGCCCAATGGGAGTGGTATGGATGGCAAACGCACCAAAAAGATATTGCAATTACACCGGATGCTCAACACTTTTAAAAACGGGTGCCTATTGCAGCAAACATAAACCAGACCGTGACAAACAACGTGGCACACCGCAACAACGTGGTTATGACAGTAAGTGGCGCAAAGCAAGAAAGGAATACATTGAATGGACGCCAAAATGTGAAGCTAAAAAAACGGGGACCGGATACCTTTTTCTTGCGCCACTTCAGGTGCTCCTCAAGCTGCCATTTGTCATCAACACACCCAGTTTCGAGGGATCTCACTCCCATGGCTTGCCGTGCGCGTGTTCTTGTTCCATGTACCGCTCACCATGTGAGCCATCGCGGCAATCGCCGTCAACCGATCTTCATTGATGAGCGAGATCAGGAGGTTTACCTCGATAACCTCCAGTCATACCTGCGGGCGGGGCGGTGTGAGCTTTGGGCTTTTTGTTTGATGACGAATCACGAGCATCTGTTGGTCGTGCCGGAGAGAGAGGATTCGCTGGCGCGCGGCGATGGGTTGACCAGTAGCTTTGATGTTTGATCGAGTCCTATTGTAGCCTCATTTCAGTCGGCAACCATAGGCTAAGCCATCCAAGCGCGATGCGCTTGCTCGGTTGATATGATTACTCGCATTCGTAGATACCAACCATTCGGTCAGCAATTCTGGCAGAAACGATGTTCACTAAATTATAACATTCACAAGTCGGCCGGGCACGACGATGAGGCGCTTGGGCGTGCCGCCGTTGAGCGCGGCGATTACTTTTTCGTGTTCCATTGCGAGCTTTTCGATCTCGTCTTTGGTTGCTGTTGAGGAGACTGACAATCGGTCGCGGATCTTACCGTTGATTTGGACGACGATCTCGACCTCGTCGAGGACTGTCAGCTCTTCCTTGAACTCAGGATACGCTTTACTGTTCCAAATGCTGCCTGACTTGCCGAGCGGTCCCTGCCAGATTTCTTCTACGAAGTAGGGTGCGAACGGCGCGAGCATGAGCACGATGGAATCGCGGATAAAGTCGCTGGTTTGCTTGGCGGCGCGAACCTCGTTGAACAGTTCCATGATCGCGGCGATGGCGGTGTTGTAATTTAGCCCGTCGATGTCGTCGCGGACTTTCTTGATGGTCTGGTGCACTTTTACGCGGAGTCCGCGCGGGAGCTGATCGTCTTCGACAACGTTTGTGGACTCTTCATTATACCATTGGTAGAGCCTGTTGAGGAAACGACGAATGCCAACGATGTCATCGTCCTGAAAGTCGCCGCCCTGCACGAACGGGCCGAGGAACATCAGGTACATGCGCAGCGTGTCGGCTCCCCATTTTTCGACGTAGAGATCGGGATTCACGACGTTGCCCTTGGACTTCGACATCTTGGCGCCGTCTTTGATGAGGAGGCCGTGGGCACGGAACTTCCTGAACGGCTCTGAGGGATCTTTCATGTCGGGCAGGTCCTTCATCTTCAGGACACCCGCCTCGACAAGTCCCATGCAGATGAAGCGCGTGTACATGAGGTGCAACACGGCGTGTTCGTTTCCGCCGATATAGACATCGACGGGAAGCCATTTGCGAACGAGTTCCGGATCGTAGGCTTGGGTGTCGTCGCCTGAAGAAATGTAGCGCAAGTAGTACCACGCGGAATCGAGAAAGTTGTCCATCACGTCGGTTTCCCGGCGACCGGGGCGGCCGTCGGAGAGGGTGGTATTCACCCAATCTTCAGCGGTCGCGAGAGGACCACGCCCGTCGCCGCTGGGGCGGAAGTCTTCGAGATCTGGCAGTGCAACGGGGAGCTGATCTTCAGGGACGGGATGGGGGTTGCCATCTTCGTCGTAGATGATCGGCAGCGGCGGCCCCCAATAGCGTTGGCGGCTGATGCCCCAGTCGCGGAGACGATACGTTTCCTTGTATTCGCCGAGTTGCTGTTCTTTGAGCCAGATGGTGATGCGTTCTTTGGCTTCGGCGACCTTGAGACCGTCGAGCGAGACCTCGTCGTTGGCCGAGTTGATTCCCAGCCCCGGCCCCGACCAGCAGAGCTTGCCTTCCATGACCGCGAGCCTGATTTCGTCGATGCTCTTGCCGTCGCGGCTAGCCTCATCGGGGGAAACGCTGGCGAATTCTGCCAGAGCTTTCGGGTCAGGATTGATGACTGGAACAATCGGGAGGTCGAACTTTTGTGCGAAGGCGAAGTCGCGTTCGTCGTGGGCGGGGACAGCCATGATCGCACCGGTGCCGTATTCCATCAGCACGTAATCGGAAATGTAGATCGGGATTTCTTTGCCGGTGCAGGGATTGATCGCCGTCGCGCCGATGTCGACGCCTGTCTTTTCTTTCTCTTCTTCGGGGGCGCCGGCCTTGGCGGCTTCCTTCTTGGCGGCGGCTTCAGCGCGGTACTCGGCGATTGCGTTTTTAGCGCCCTCAGAAGCGATTTGATCGACGAGCGGGTGATCGACGGCGAGCACCATGAAGGTCGCGCCGAAGAGCGTATCGGGGCGTGTGGTGAAGACGCGAATCTTCGCGTCCGCGCCGGAAACGGCGAAGTCCACCTCGGCGCCCTTGCTGCGGCCGATCCAGTTTCTCTGCGCTGTATTCGTTGTCTCGGACCAATCCAGCCAGTCGTGATTGTCGAGGAGCTGTCCGGCAAATTTTGTGATGCGGAAGAACCAACAGGGCATCTTGCGTCGCTCGACCATGGTGTCGCCGTGACGCTCGCAGGTGCCGTCGGTGTTGACTTGTTCGTCGGAGATGACGGTCCCGCACTCGGGGCAGAAATTCACTTCCTTGATGTCACGATAGACGAGGCCAGCCTTGTAGAGCTGGAGGAAAACCCACTGGGTCCACTTGTAGTATTCGGGGGAGGTCGTGTCGACGGTTCGGCGCCAGTCGAACATGAAGCCCATCATCTTGAGCTGGCGTGTGAAGTTGGCGACGTTTGAGGGAATGAGCTCGCGTGGATGGCGATTCACCTTCATCGCGAAGTTCTCTGAGTGGATGCCAAAGGCGTCGAAGCCTATCGGCTCGAAGACGTCGTAGCCGCGAAGGCGGCGATGGCGACCGTAGACGTCTGCGCCGGTGAAGGCGTAGACGTTGCCGACGTGGAGGCCCTCGGCGCTGGGGTAGGGGAACATCATGAGGACGTAGAAGGGGTTTTCTGCGGCCTTTAGATCGATCTCATTGGTCTTGTTTTCATCCCACCATTTTTGCCACTTTTGTTCAACAACGGTCGGATCGTAGACGTGCCTGGACATGATGTTCCTCTGCTTGTGCGATGCGGCGCGGGGCGCCGGGGGAGTGGCTTTGTGCCTTATCTGTCCTGCGCAGGCAAGGCGGGATTGCATCGGCTGCCTGATTCATTTTTTGGGGCAATCCTGCGACGAGTCTTTTCGGTCTTGCTTGACCAGCACACGCTGCCGGTTCTTATTCACCGGCTGTTATCAAGGAGCCTGACCCATGTTTCGAGAGATCAAGTTCATCGCTTTCTTCTTCGCCTCTGCTGCGCTAATGGCCCCTCTTGGGGTTTCTGCGGATGATGGCGCGGGAGCCAAATCACCGGAAGTGGAGGCGCAATGCGCCGAGCAATGGCTGCTTCTGGGCCGCGACCACATGAAGGGGGCGAACGGCGTCGAGCGCGATCCAGCGCTTGCGGTCGACTACTTCAAGAAAGCTGCCGATGGCGGCTCTGCGACGGCGATGTTCCATCTGGCGCACGCTTACTATGAGGGGGTCGGCGCAGAGAAAGACGTTACGGTTGCTTTTGAATATTTGAAGAATTCGGCGGACGCGCCCGAGCCGGACCATGACGCGCAGCTCCACCTCTCGAAAGTCTACGAAGTCGGCGGTTGGGGTCAGGAAGTCGACGCCGAGAAGATGTTCCACTACGCGAAGGCCGCAGCTGATTCGGGGATGCCAAGCGCGCAAATGCGCATGGGGAACTTTTACACTTCCGGACGCGGCGTGAAGGGTGATCTCGACAAGGCGTTTGAGTGGTTCGAGAAGGCCGCGAACAATGGTGACGTGTACTCGATGATGAGCCTCGGCGTGCTGTACTCGCGTGGCAAGGGCGTGGAGAAGGATCTTGAGAAGGCGGCTGAGTGGTATCAAAAAGCCAGCGACGGCGGGGATACTTACTCGATGCGAATGCTGGCGAAAATGTACTTTCAAGGCAATGGCGTCGAGCAGAGCCGCGATAAGGGTGTCGAGCTCTACAAGAAAGCCGCACAGCACGGCGACCTCGTCGCCCAGCGGAGCCTCGGCTGGATGAAGGTCGATTGGGAGGAGACGCCCGCCGACGCTGAGGCGGACGCCGAGTAGCTCGGGGTGCTAGTAGATCGTTACCGTCTCCGAGTTCGGTGCGAGGAACTG
>JAUIJJ010000311.1 GCA_030431385.1 bacterium
CGCGCTCCTCGACGGTGACAACAAAGCCCGCAAGCACGACCGCTTGGAATACCGTCACCTACTGACCGACCTGCCTCAGGGGACGCTCACCTTGACCGTCGTCGCCTTTGAGGAAACCGGGAACTACTCGATTGTTCGCTACGGCAACATCGGCGTGGACGTTCCTCAACCGACGATGGCGATCGGGCTCGACTACGACCTCGACGCGTGCTGCGTAAACTTCGGTGGATTCCCGGAATCGACGAACGACTCATCTCTCGATCAGGAAATCGTGATCCGCGTCGACACGACGGGCGGACTGACTTTCCCGACTGACTACACCGTTTCACTTCAAGTTGATGACGGCGTCGAGATTCACGGTGTCGCCTACGACGCGATGCTTCTGCCTCCGGTCGGACGGCTTGTGCAAAATGATCAGAACCTCGGCGACCAATGGGATGAGTTCCGTTTCGTCTGGCGCGGCTACGGCACGGGAAATCATGTGTTCCGCGCGAGAGGTCAGCTAACCGCTGGCGGCTCGGAGCCGAACGAGGTGCTCGCGAATCTCTTCGTCAACGAAGACGCCCCCGGGCCGCCGATCACCATCACTTACCCTGTTCCGATGGCACCGCCGGTGAGCGTCGACGACCCAACGAGCGTTTCCGTCACGGCGACGCTCAACGACGACACGGCAGAGTTTCTGCAGGCGTTCGTTGACCTCGGCGGCGGTGGTAACTCGACGCTTCTGGGAAGCGACAACGACCCGTCGTCGGGCTCCTTTACCTTCTCCAGAATGGTCGACTCGTACTCAGTCAACGACATCATCGATCCGGAAGCTCTCGCGGTTGAAAGCGGCGATTTCACGATTAGAGTGAAGACGAGCACCGGCCCAAATGGGGCGGGCATCGTCGCGGAGGAGAGTACCCAGATTCGGATCACCGGCGTTCCGGCAATTCCCTCGCCGCCGGAATACGCGACCGATGGCGATGCCGCTGATCTACTCGGTGCGCCGCTTCTAGCGGCAAGCATGGCTGACGGTCCCGGTTCCGGCGCAGTCAGTGATTTCGGCGGCGACGGCACGCTCACCGAGATGCACGCGGTCGTCAAAAACGACACCCTCTTCGTGGGGCTCAGAGGCGACTTTTTCGCCAGCAATGACGATAACGTCACGATCCTGCTGATCGACCTGAACGCGGGCTCTGGGGAAGGCGCGACGGACATTCGCACGGAGCTCAATGACTTCGGGGACGGCCTGCGAGGCGACATCAGCAACGCCGCGTTTGTTTTGTCGCCCGCGCTTCAAGCGGCAAACGTCGGGATCGATGTGGTTGTCGGTCTGACCGCCATCGGCGTGGGCTACGGCTACAGCGTCGGCACCGACGGCGTTGACGGCAGCTTCACCGAGTTCGCGTTCCAACCCAACATTGCTGTTCAATACGACGGCGACACGAGCGCGTTTCCCGCAGCGCCGGGCACGAGCTACGCCGCACCCAACACCATCGAGATCTCGATCCCGCTGACGGCCCTTGGTGTCACCGACGTCTCGAGGATCCGCCTCGCCGCTGTGTCGTCCAACGACACCGGGTACGCTAGCCCGAATACCTTGCCCGAAAACGCAGGCAACGATTTCGGGGCGGATCCGAACACGCAAACTCTCGACACGATGGCTTCGATTTCCTCTCCCGATCAGCTACTGATCAACGAGGTATATATCGGCGCGACTGACTGGGTGGAGCTCTACAACCCCGGTGGCAGCGCGGTGGATTTGACTGGCTGGGCGCTGCGATTCCGCGACTCTGCAGACGTCGACGGCCAGTACAACTTCCCCGCTTCGACGACCATTGCGCCGGGCGAGTACCTCGTCCTCGGCGACGAGGGCGGAGCCAATCCGCGCGGCGTAAGCATCAGCGATCTGCAAGTCGGGTTCAACATTCCCTGGCACGAGTTACGTGGCGGAGGCGTCGGCCTGATCGATCCCTTCGGGGCAGGCGTCGACTACGTCAGCTGGCGCTCGAGTGATGACTCGCCGTCTACAGACACGGGTTCGGCTCCCTTTGGTACCGGCTACACGGGCACGATTGCCGCGCCGGAGAGCTTGATGCTGGGGCACAGCCTTGGCCGCGACCAATCAAGCACGGACAGCGATACCGCCAGCGATTGGGACAGGACGAGCGGTGCCGATTCCAGCGTCCCCACCCCGGGCGCGGCGAATCTGAGTTCCGATTCGACTGTCTGGCTCCTGTTCTAGGAACTTCGGACAAGACACTGCGATAAAATCAACTTCGGCCGGGCAATCTGCCCGGCCGAAGTTGTTTGAAATGGTTGGTGTTTAGGGAGCGGGTTAACCCTGCTTGGGGACGTCTTTGCTGTCCATGTCGCGCACGGTTAGCTCGCGGCGGGCATGCTCCAGATCGGAGTCGACCATCATCTTGACGAGACCCTCGAAGTTCACCTTCGGCTCCCAGTTCAGTTCCTTCTTCGCCTTGGCAGGATCGCCGAGGAGGAAGTCAACTTCGGACGGGCGGAAGTACCGGGGGTCGATCTTCACGTATTCCTTGTAATCCATGTCGAGGTGAGCAAAGGCCACCTCCAACAGTTCACGGACGGTGTGAGTTTCACCAGTCGCGATGACGTAATCTTCCGGGTTGTCCTGCTGAAGCATGAGCCACATCGCCTCGACGTAATCGCCGGCAAAACCCCAATCGCGGATGGCGTCGAGGTTCCCCATGAAGAGGTTCGATTGAAGGCCGAGCTTGATGCGCGCGGCAGCGAGCGTGGCCTTGCGCGTGACAAACGATTCACCCCGACGAGGCGATTCGTGATTGAACAGAATGCCGTTGCTGGCGTGCAGCCCGTAGGCCTCGCGATAGTTTACTGTCTGCCAGAAGGCGAACACTTTCGCGACGGCGTAGGGGCTGCGCGGGTGGAATGCCGACTCTTCCGTGTAAGCTTCGCCGGTCGACATGCCGCCGTACATTTCTGAGGAAGAGGCTTGATAGAAACGCGCCTTCGGCACCGAGCGGCGCATGGCCTCGAGCAGGCGCAGAGTGCCGAGCGCGGTCGCATCGGCGGTGTACTCAGCGTTATCGAAGGAAACGCGCACATGGGACTGCGCACCGAGGTTGTAAATCTCATCGGGCAATACTTCGTTCAGGATCTTGTTCATCGAGCCTGAATCGGTGAGGTCGCCGTAGTAGAGATAAAGCTGGGCATCAGGCGAATGCTCGTCGACGTGGAGATGATCGATCCGAGACCGGTTCATCGTCGATGATCGACGTACGACACCATGAACCTCGTAGCCTTTTTTCAAGAGCAGTTCGGCGAGATAGCTGCCGTCCTGGCCGGTGATACCTGTGATAAGAGCTTTCTTGGGCATTAACTGCAAACTCCTAGTATTCTTCGCCCGACGAGTGAATCGGTCGAATAGTGCCGCAGACCCTGCACGAGCCGACGGGGGGCGCGAAAGCCAAAAAGGCGGGTAATGGCGTTATTCTGTCGAGGCGGCGGCGGGCAAAGGCGCCCGTGAGGTGCCGTCGAACTGTAAATCGGGAATGTGTGGAATGTACTCGTTCCAGCTTTTGATCTCCAGGTCATCGAGGTCAATCTCCGACAACGCCTCGGCAAGACGCATCGCGAGCTGGCGATCGGTGATCAACGGAACGTTGAAGTTCACTGCGGCGCGACGAATCCGATAGTCGTTGGTCAGCTCTTCCTCGCGGAAGTTTTTCGGAATGTTCACGACCAAGTCGACCTTGCCGGTTCTAATGTATTCGATGGTGTTCGGAGCGATGTCCTCAGACGGCCAATGAAGCTTCGTACAAGCGACGCCGTTCTCTTCGAGAAATGCACAGGTGCCGGCAGTACCGTAAATCTGCACGCCCATTTTCTCGAAGAGGCGCACCGCTTCGAGCATCTCCGCCTTCGACTCAACAGGTCCCGTGGAAAAAAGTGCGCTCTTGATCGGAAGCGAAAACCCGACAGAGAGCAGCGACTTGAGAAACGCTTCGTTGAAGTCCTTCCCAAGACAGGCCACCTCGCCCGTTGAAGACATTTCCACTCCCAAGATCGGGTCGGCGCCCTCAAGTCGTGCAAAGGAGAAGTGAGGAGCTTTCACTCCTACATAATCAATCTCAAAAGATGACCGATCAATGGGTTCTATGGATTCGCCCATGATCGCCCTCGTCGCCAATTCGATGAAGTTGACCTTCAGAATCTTGGACACAAAGGGGAAGCTGCGCGAGGCGCGAAGGTTCAACTCAATCACGCGGACGCGATTCTTCTTTGCGATGAACTGAATGTTAAATGGTCCGGTGATATTCATCGCCTTGGCGATGCGCGCGCCCAACTGACGCACCTTGCGAATTGTCTCCATGTACAATCGCTGGGGAGGTAGTACCAACGTCGCGTCGCCAGAGTGGACACCAGCTTGCTCGACGTGTTCTGAAACCGCATAGATGACAACCGCGCCCTGATTGGCGACGCCGTCATATTCGATCTCTTTCGAGTTGTCGAGGAACTTACTAATCACGAC
This sequence comes from bacterium, assembly GCA_030431385.1. Lineage (GTDB taxonomy): Bacteria > Sumerlaeota > Sumerlaeia > SLMS01 > SLMS01 > JAUIJJ01. Next base: position 4,511 of record JAUIJJ010000311.1, read on the forward strand.
AGGGTGATCTGCGGAAACTTCGACGGCTGCAGTTAAGAATCGATTCAACTCTTCGTCGTTCATAGCCACCGCCATGGCCTGCCCGCTCAAAACATAGGAGGGGCGCACGAGCACCGGATAGCCGACGCGATGCACAAAACTGATCGCCTCCTCTTTGGTGTTTAACTGCTCCCACTCCGGTTGGTCGATATCAAGCTCATCGAGAAGTGTCGAAAACTTGCGGCGATCCTCTGCGCGATCGATGCTATCTGGCTGTGTACCAAGAATCCGAGTGCCGGCGTCTGCGAGAGATTTTGCCAACGTGTTCGGCGTCTGACCTCCCATTGAAAGGATCGTACCCAACGGGTTGGTCTTCTCGTATATCTCGAGTACCGTTTCGAGGTTGATCTCCTCGAAGAAGAGTTTGTCCGAC
>JAUIJJ010000312.1 GCA_030431385.1 bacterium
TTGGGTCAGTGAACAACCAGCGAGCTCGATGCGGTTTGGCCAGTACAAGGTCCCCGATGGAGGGGGCGAGTCGGGCGAATTCGTGATCTTCTATTTCGATGGGGGTAGCGGCGGGGACGCCGACGCCAACGTCGCGCGTTGGATCCGACAGATGGGTCCGGGCGCGGCGGAAAACGCCACCATGGCCCGACAGAACATCAATGGGCTTCAGATCACGAGCGTCCACGCCGAGGGCACCTACGACCCCGGCATGATGAGCGGCTCGTCGGGGCCACAGCCGAACTTCGGTTTGGTCGGAGTCGTCATCGAGGGCGGCCCGGAAGGCAGCGTGTTCTTGCGCTTGACCGGCCCGCAGAGTCTCGTCCGCAAGTTACTGCCCGAGATCGAGCGGCTCATGGGGAGTCTTTCCAGTTCCTAGGTCGCTTTTCTCTCTGTCTGACTAAGGGTTTTCCCGAATCTCGGGAAAAAACCTTGGCTCGGGGCGGAAGGGGCTTGAGGTTGTGCGATGGATGTGGTCTTTCTCTTTGGAATTCGCGATTGCTGCCGGGTGGCGAGAACTTTTCGCGGGCTGGACCTGCCTTGCGCAACCGGACTTCGATTTCCATGGTGATCGTGGATATTCCAAGTAGCTTCGTCGTGGTCGTTGAATCTTCGGCCTGAAGCGAAGGACCAGGAAAGCTCGCCGTGCCAAAAATTAATCAGGGACCCATGTTGCTCCCCGGCATTTCATCGCAAATCGCCCGTACCAATGAATTGGTGCGCCAGTTTGCCGAGGAAGACGGTCTGGTTTTTATCACCGGCGAAGTAGGTACGGAGCGCGCCTTTGCCGCCAAGCTGATCCACCAGCTTAGCCCCCGCGCCGGACAGTACCTCACGAAGATCAGCGTTAGCTGGAAGCTCCCACCGGACCTCGCCCAATACTTTTCCCAGTGCTCCGGCGGCACGCTCCTGATAAATCTGCAAAAAGAATTCCCCATCGACATGCAGTACACGCTTGTCGAAATGGCAAGCCATGGCGCCTTCGCCGATCCCATGTCCGGCGATGTCGTCGAATCGGACGTGCGCATCATTCTGATGACGAGCATGGACCTCGACTCGATGGTCGAGCGGGGGCCGTTTCTGCCGGAGCTCAAGGAACTCTACCGCGCGCGCCACATCGAGATTCCCGCCCTCCGTGATCGCCGGGAAGACATCCCCGCGCTTGTGCGCTACGCGATCAAACGCGCTCACGATACCGGGCGGACTCCTGCGATCAACGCAGACCCGCAGGTCCTCGCTTTGTTTCGCCAATGGCACTGGCCGGGCAACGCTGAAGACCTTCTCCTCGTCACGGCACAGGCGGCCATTCAGGCCCACGATGAATACGTAACGCTTCGCGATTTGCCCGAAGACTTCCTTCGTCAGGTTCCTCAGGAAGCGATTGAGGCAGCCCGAGGCGTGAAGTCTCCGCGCTCGCGCAAGCCGCGCCGCCAATCAGAATATCAGGAACAATCGGTCATCGGCAGCCTGTCGCTTTCGACACCGCTAACCACGCCGCTGAACGTCGTAACACCGCGTCTCAATGAGAACACTCCGCCTGACAATCTTCAACTGGATGACACCCAAGTCCTTCCTCGCGAAGAGTACTTCGAGAAAGAGCGCGCCGCCGCCGCCGCAGAGGCATCTGAGGAAGAACTCCTCGACGCAGCAGATCTCGACACGCCCGTTCCGACATCCGAGGAGCAGAGTCCAGAGTTTGCAGAGGAGCCCGTGGTGCCTCGCTCTGTTCGCGTCCTACAATTGGCCCGCCGCTTGAACGCTCAGTCGAACATGCTTTCGCGGCAAATGAGCGGCCCCCTCGACACGGCATCGACCCAAGAAATTTTGAGCAAGATCATGGATGAAGCCACCGATGACGAGGCCTTGTATTCCTTGGAGAAAGAGCTGGATCATGGGCTGGGAATGGTCCTTCAGCTGCGTCGACAAATGGCACTGATGAACCTGCGGCAACGTCAGAGCGCCGAGACTGTCCGTGACCTCGTGCAGCGAATTTCCCTCGCTGGCGGCGATGTCGAAACTCTCTCCGCCAATCCCGAGGTCATGGAGGAGGCGCGCGAGCTGGCGTCGACACTCGAGTCGATCGACAAGATCATGCAGCGCCTCAGTACCGATATGCCGATGATCGGTCAGCACCTTCACGAGACTCTCAAGGGTAACCCGACAGCACCCGCCGCGAAGGAGTCACTGTTCGGAAATCGCGTAAACGCATCCGGCTCTCGCGACGACTTGGATACCAACCACGACGGGTAGAGGTCTCTCCCCGAACTACTTTTCAGTTCTCCTAAAAATATCGCGGCCGGTTCCCGTGGGAACCGGCCGCGCTTGGTTTCATAAGCTGTGTTTAGAAGCCTACATTGTAAGTCACCAGCGCGAAGTCTTGGCGCGCGGGGCCGGTCGTGTTATCCGGATCGATCGCATCTTCGTTCAGCGCGTGGGCACTTACCGTCACAAACACGAGGCGCATTGCATGGTCCGTTGGGGGCAGGAATACGCACTCGACGTTGTTGTGTCTGTCGGCGTTGGCGCCGGTGGCGAACTCGGAGAAACTGACAGGCGCGGAGATGTCCTCCAAGCCGGTCGTCGTCGAGTAGTGGTTGCCCTGGTAGTACTTGATCGCGGGCGGGCCGTATCCCAGCTCCACGGTCATGACCCCGAGGTCGAGGTCGTTGACCAACTCGTGCCAGAGTTGCGTTCCGGGCATCGCCGGCGCATCTGTCCAAGCCAGTGAAATCCGCGATTCTTTGTCACGATCGGCTGACAACCCGGCGGAAGCAAAGAGCTTGTTGTGCCCCTTAAAGACAACCGTCTGATCGATCAGCGTACGGCTCACGTCATCGAGTCCGCGTTCAAGGTTAACACGGCCGAATCCCTGGAAAGGGCTTGGCAGCGGATGAGGAACGAACTCGGTTCCGTTCCAGGGTCCAGAGTGAACGCCGCGCAGAAACTCGCCGGTGTGCACGACGAAGGCGCGGTGCATTGCGGGGCTCGGGTTCGAGATACCCCAGTCCTCGCGCAGGTGTGCGGAGAGAATCTGCGTCGCACCTGCCACCAGCGGTGAGGAGAAGCTGGTGCCGTTGGCGCGGCCATAGGCCTGCGGCGAGGAAGTACCCGGCACGAGGTGCGCGGGGTCCATCGTCGCCTCATTGTAATCGTTCGCGTACACCATCACACTCGGCGCCACGACGTCCGGCTTGATACGGGCACCAATCGCGCCTTTCGAGGATTCTGTCGCGACGTCGTCTGCGTTATCGCTGCGGTCTGGTTTGAAGAACGGGAGGCACGGAATGTCAAATTGGTCGGGGAGGAAGCGGTCGACGTTCTCGCTGCCGCCAATCGTCAAAACGTTCTTCGCGATGGCGGGGGAGAAGATCGTGTTCATACGCGGAACCAGCGGCTCGCAGCCCTCAAGCGTCGGCGTGCAGTCGCTGTCTGCGAAAATCCAGCCACCATTGCCAGCCGGAAAGAAGAACGTCATCGGGTTTGAACCAGATTCCGGATACATGTCGTTGGGCAGCGCATCGCGGGTGCGAGCGTCCACGACAGAGCAGTAAATGTCGTAGAAGTTGTTTGCCGGATTGTCGTCGATATCGGGGCAGGAATCCGGGGTTCGAGTGATAACCCAGGAGTTGTTACTCTGAATCCCCGGGTGCGAGCCCGGCGTGTTTGCCGCGTCGCCCAAAAGCCATGAGTTCTCGATCATGCCGATCACGTCGGTCGAGTTAAAATCGGCAGACTCAAAAGCGAAGGGGAAGAGGTCGTTTTTGATGCTGCCGCTGCGACCGTAGGGATTTCCGCCGAGCCCGTATTGGAAACCCGTCGGGACGTGTTCGTTGGCTGCTCCCGAGGCCACATTGTAGCCAAGCATCATCGACGTTGTGAAGAAGCCGTGAGAGCTGGAGGTGTTTCCTGTGTCGGTGCTCGTGAGTGAGTTGCTGACGTTGTCCCACCGTTGTGCGAAGTTCACGCGCAACGGCTGCATCAGGTCACCCAGCTTGTGAAAGTCCGGTGTATCGATCTCTCCGGTCTTCCCTGTATCAACGCCCGTATCGTTGACCACCGTGATCGGGTAGGACTTGTCGTTGGTGAAATCGAAACTCAAATTGTCCGCTAGCCACTGTGTGTAGCTCACGCTGTCTTCCACCGGGCCTTCGGGAATCTCCAGTCCCCCGACGAGCTTGGTCTGATTGGCGACGATGAGGTCGGAACTCTCACCGGCGATCTCTGCCGTTCCGTGTCGTTCAACATGCACAACGGTCGAGAGAGCCGCCAACGCGCTGGCGCTCGCTCCCGTCGATGCGACCGAAATGCCAACGTACGGGCCGGGCATTCCGAAGTTGGGATCTTCGAGCACATAGACGTCGTCGGAGCTGGCGATTTCCGCGATGTCGTCGGCGAGCTCGCCGCCTGCGTCGTACATGAGCAGCGTGTAGTAGCCGATCTCATCGCTGCGCGTGTTAGCCGCGAGCGGCTGGCCGAGCTTCATGCTGGGCGCGAAGTCGCCGGCAAAGTTGACGTTCCTTTCCTTCGCGACGTTGTTCGTCGAGCGCGTGGCATCTTCCTGCCAAACCAAGTACGAGTTATCGGGGACGTAGTCGACAATGCGCAGGCCATTGCGGCGAAGCATCGCGCGGTCCGAGTCCGATGGTGGCTCGGTAAACTGTACCAACTTGAGCCGTGTAGTGGCCTTTGTGGAGGCAGCCCTCATCGCCGGCGCGGCCGTGTCGACGACGCCGCTTTGAAGTCGGATGAGGTGGGATGTTTCTTTCGGTGCCGCAGACTTTGCGGGGACTTTTGTGGCTTCAGCAGCGTGAAGGCCCGGCGCGCTTGCAGCTAGTCCCGCAGCGAGGATCGCCGC